>CAYYHH010000154.1:0-5075 GCA_964471645.1 uncultured Oscillospiraceae bacterium | reverse complement strand
AACCACCATTGGCCTTTACAAACGAGTTCAATAATTATAATGCAGGTATTATTTCCGATTACATATCACAGTTGGCCATTGAAACTAAAAGCAATATCAACATCAAAATCCGACCTAAATCATCCATCCTGGATGCCTTAGAGAGTAGCGAAATTGATTTCGTTGTTCTTGAGCGAACACCGCAAAATTCCCAAGCTGTCGATCTTTCAATGCCTCTATTTGTCATTAAGACCAAAATCGTTGTCCCCGTCGGAAGCAATATCAATCATCTGATAGACTTGGAAGGTAGGTAAGTCCTTGGTCACACTCAGAAGCGACAATGAAAATAGCAGAATAGAGAAGCTTTTCGATGCGGATACAAAGATTAAAATTATAGAGGTTGAAAATATGTATCAGTGCATAGCCTTGATCAGAAATGAAAGCGTCAAAAGATTAATTGGTCAGGAGGTAGGTGATTAATTCACCTACCGGCCTCCCAATCGAATAGTAAAGATGGGTTTCATCCAATATGTCTTTTATCATTCCGATCCCTGGATAACATCATATTCCTTTAAGCCGGTCAAATGGAAAACCTGTATTCATCAAGTATAATCGGCGGCACTATATTATGTTTCAAGCATTCTTTAGAAGCGATTAGCCTGCCCACTTTGAAGGAACCCAATCAAGGAATAAAAATCCCGTTTTTCTCCATGTACTTTTTCTTTGCCTCTATTAAATAATCAAGCTTCTCGCTCCGTGCCCCGTTCCTGACCTCCAGCATATCCTGCAAAGCCAATAGGTCTTTGTAGGTAAGATCCGGGTAGTCTTTCCCCTTGAATTCGCCATCCGGGTATATAGCGTAATGCAGGTCACCATTTTTGGCTATCCACAGGTCAAAGGTATCTTCCGCCGCAAGAACAATTTTATCTGCCAGCAACTCCAATTTGGTATCCCCCAATGCATCTGACAAGCGGTAGAGGACAAAGGCCTCTGCTAATAAATGATTGAGAGATGCATGCGTTTCTGTCCCACCGCCGGGATGATAGTAATCATCAATCAGGTATCCTCCATTTTGAGTTTTTCTGTGATGAGTTTCTGCATATTCTGCATAAAACATCGCATAGTTGGCCAGAACATCATAATGATTTTTTAGCCCGTAATAGGAATATGCAGTAATAAACATATCGATCAGACCGCTGTTGAATCTCGTATCATAGAATCCTGCTTGCAGTGAATAGCTCCGGAAGAGCCACGTGCTCAAGGATAGCGTTGGGAAAAATCCCTCTTCATTTTGCTGTTCAGCCATTATATTCAGTGTTCCTATAGCCAAATCCTCCGCAAGTCGATATGCATGTGCAATAGCAAGGAAACTGCGGCTTATATACGACTCAACCATACGGTAATAAACATCCTTACCGGTAGGATCATATGTGGCGGGCGCATTCCAATAGTAACCGTCTGAGCACCACTTGCCCTTTCCGCTGTTTGTATAGTGACCCCATAGTTCCAGACATTGGGGGTAATCCCAGTCAACCAGCGTTTTCCCGGATTTCACCACGGTATAATCAATGCTGCTCTCTTCCGCTGTTTTAGATGTACAGACCTGTACAAAAAACCCATTCTTCCCCTCAATGATTTTTATATAACCATCTTCAGACAACAACCGTCGCGAACCATTCTTTAATAACATCCATTCCATAGGCAGATAAGCCATATAAGATCCTGCATTATGATCCAATACAAACATGGTGCCTCGGAAAACACCTTCTTTTAATGAGAAAATTTCCCACCCGCCGTCCGTCGAAAATAAATGTATGGCGCCTTCCTTGCATTCTATGGTTTCCAGGACAGTTTCCTCATCGATTCCGGAGATGTCGGCAGCGGCAAACATAACGCTGTCTTCATTGTGTAGAACATACTCTTGCCTAACTATCTGCCCATTACCTATATTTTGAACAGTAATTCCACTGTTATACCGGTTTTCATCGTCAGTGGTCTGCCCCTCGGAGGTGTGTGAATCGGGGAATTCATCAATGATCTCGGCTTCATCATTTTGGTTAATAATCAAAAAAGCAACCATGCCTAAAATAACGGTGACGATTATTAACACATAATTAACAAGTTTCATCGTGTAGTGCCTTTCTAGTTTAACCCGGCATTTTATCGTCCCCTTATTATAGCAGAGCAAGAAGTATTTTACACTGTTAATTTCGTATGTTTGATTTGTACTATCTACAAGTACTATTCACACGGTTCACACCCAATCTGATCGGTGAGCATGATTCGCACATGGTGATCAATCAAAACATTGACGTCCACGAGGTAAAAAAGCTGGCTAATGTGCAAAAAACGAAGTAATGTGTGAATGTATTGGAATTATATGAAGGCAATCCACACATTACCTCAAAATTTGAGCAAATACAGGCCGCAAACTGCTTTACTCTCGTAAAAATCCACACATTAATTCAAATTTTGTGCAGCCGGCTTGTTTTGATCAGGTCGTTCTATCTTGCAAAAATTGTCGCATATCTTTGCATCATTGCCGCAAATTGTGCTCTGGTAGCCCCGGTTTCGGGAGAAACCAGACCGTTGCCGATACCTTCCACAATCCCGTTACCAACGGCCCATTTCATTGAATCCAACGCCCAATCCGATATTGCATCGGCATCAGTGAAGGCATCCAGGTTGTTTAGCTTCCCTGTGTCATATTTCATGAATATAGAATAACGGTATAGGACGGATACCATCTGTTCACGGGTCAAAGCATCATTGGGACCGAATTTCCCGTTACCGTAACCTTCCACGATTTTATTATGGGCAGCCCATCCGACCGCATCCGAATACCATTTGCCGCTTTCCACATCATCAAAAATACTTTCAAGTTCGTCCGTGCTGTTCGCCAAGCGGTAAAGGACTGTAACAAGCATCGCCCTGTCGGTTCCTAAATGACCGTCAAATTGCCTATGCCCGGTGCCCATCAGCAAACCATGGGCTGCGCAGTACCAGGAAGCCTCGTCAAACCAGTCACCCTCGTTCACATCATCGAAGTAATCAATTTTAGTAAATTTCGTTTCAACGACAGCTCCGCCCAAGGGCATCTTAAAGCTAAAGGTTCCGTCGCCATTATCCACAACCTCAAGGGGCTTTTTGTTGCTGTCAAGAACAACGGGCTTGCCGCTTTCAAAGCCCCTTTCCGGAGTGACGGTGACAGTCACCGTATCACCTGCTTCCGCACGCTCTTTGCCGAGTTTTGTCAGACCCCCAACCTGCGAACCCTGATTTGCATCTGTCACAGGGTATCTTTGAGGAGCAGTGGATCTACCGCTTGAGGAGGGTTCGTTTTGTATCCATTTGGCGTACAAAGTAATCGTTGCAGCAATTGGTGTTGCAAAGTTAAAAGAATTGATGCATTCTGCCTCCGTATACCAGCCACTAAAAGTATAGTCGCTTCGCGTAGGGGCTGCCGGGGCAGAAATGGTGTCACCTGCCATATCAACAATAATGGCATCAACATCGCTGCCTCCCTGGGAATCAAAATTAACCCCAATGGGCACATTGTCACCGCTTTGCGCATCACCTATACCAATCAAAACGGAGAAGATCCTTGTCTGTCCGGCAGCAAGGGTTTTGCCCTGCCAGGAATAAGCCATGCCGGAGTCGCCTGAAAAACCCGGCACATTAGTTTGATTAAATATGTTATCATGTCGTGAGCTCCAATTCCCAAACCAATAGGTGTCCACATCTGTCACACCAATAGTGCCTTTGCCAAAGAAATTGAACTGTGCCGGATAATACCTGTTAACCATCTTAAATCCGCGCTCGTCATCAAACTTTGTGATAGTTGCGCCATCATCATCTCCGATTTGAGTATCCGCATGGCTTCCAAATGAAACGGTTTGTGCCTCGCTTCCGTAGTTGTGCAACGTGTATACTATTCGGATAAACCGTCCATCACCGTAAAACTTCGGTTCAATTTTAATTGTAGTATCATTTCCAACATCAACGGGTTCCGCAGATTTAACATCAAGTGCAACAGCCGCCTCATCCCCAAATTTAAAGGATGTGCCGTATCCGCCATTTCCGCAAGTGGTTTGCTGCCATGCACCATTATAAGTACCTTGAATGTCAAGGCCGTAGTAATCACCATTATGTCTAAAGGCCATTATACCGCTTCCATCGGTAACATAGCCATCGGGCGGGGAAAGAAATGTTGCTGTTATTACACCGGTGCCTGCTTCATTTGTGGCGGATTTAGCACAAGGGACCCTATAAGAATCAGCTGCCACGCCCTCAAAACTAAACCCGTCCTTGGCCGTCAATGTAATAGTAGCAGTATAATTGGTGCCGGGCATAAAAATCTCTGGATTGCCGGCCCAGGATATGGTACCGGTATACTCATCTGTTTCGGCTATGGCTGTAACGGGGGTGCCACCGTTGATCGGGGCTATGGCATCTTCTATCACATAGTAAGCGGCTTCGCCTTTTATGATAGCTATCCCCTTATTGCCGGTATCGCTCGCCCATGACCACGAGACATTTTTTGAATCTACAAGCGTATATGTTCCCGGCTTTATCATTACATTTGGAAACACATACCAATACACATTTTGCTTTCCTCCATAGCCGGGCCCGGCTGAAACTTCCCAGGGCCCATATACAGTTCCATCTTCATGTTCAAGGCAAAGTGTGGCACTTTCATATTCGTCCGCCGGGGTAGTATTCCAGTGGTAGGTGCGGATACCCGTTATGAGCGTAGATACTGTAACTTCAAATATAGTAGCTTCTGATGGACCATCGTAAACGCCCTCGATGCTCTCATTTCTGTAAACTTCTCCCTCCAGCGAATGAAACCTTTCGTCAATGCTTGGCAATGCCAAAGCCGTCGCCGGCAGTAACAGTAATACCATACACAGGGATAAAAGAACACTCAACCATCGTTTTTTCACAATCATGACCTCCTATTATTTTACAATTGTTATAATAAAAAATACTATGTAATTTAATGACCTCCTTCATATTCGCATAAGATTTTTTTGTTGATACTTTCTTTCATTTGATTAATTAATTTTTCATAATCTGTCTTATCATCCAATAAG
>CAYYHH010000153.1:0-5084 GCA_964471645.1 uncultured Oscillospiraceae bacterium | reverse complement strand
TGCATATTGAAACTCAGAATAAAAAGATTAATTCACTTAATGATGAGAATCTCAATTTAAAAAACCTCTTAAAGTCAAAAGGAAACAGTAAATTGTTATATATCACCTTAGGAATTGCAATAGTTGGTTTAGTTGCTGCTGTGATTACATATATTGTCTAACGATTTGGTGAAAGAGTTTAGGACTTAAATCGCCTAATAATGATATAATAAAAGAAATCTTTTACATCAGATGGAATTATATCTATTAATGAGTTAAAATAACGACGGAGAACAATCAGATGAGTTTTTACCAATCAAAGAAAAATGACCAGTCTGTGGAAAATGTGATGGGTAAAGAAAGCCCTATATTGATGAAATCAAAGCATCGTGTTCAAAAACACGGTGAAGTTTTTACTCCGCAATGGGTGGTTGACAAGATGATTGCGATACCGGGAATCAAGGAAAAGACCGAGGATGTCTTTGCGACGTTTCTTGAACCGAGCGCCGGTGAAGGTGCATTTCTGCTTGCCATCGAAGATATGAAGCTGAGAGTTGTTACTGATAGCCAAGGCGGAGATTCTTGGGATACATATGCACTTTGGGCGCTATCAAGTATCTATGGCATCGAGTTTTTGGAAGATAATTTGGCGGTAGCCAGACAAAATATGCTTGAGCTGTTTGTAAATTATCATGAGACTGCACATGACGCGCCGCTATCCAAAAAGTCAGATCTATATAAATCAGCCCGGACAATTATCTGGGCGAATGTCGTGCAGGGAGATACCCTCACTCATAAAGACTATTCCGGCAATGAGATTATCTTTAGCCGGTGGCAGCCTGTCGAGGAATCCCCGAGGCAGGTAAGGCGTATCGCATTTTCTTACTCTTCACTTTTCGGAGATGATGACATAGGCGAAAAAGGTATTCAATTGAGTATGTTTGATGAACTAAATGCTTATGAAGAGGTAGCAGACTGCCGACAGAAGTGTTTTGCAATTACCGATATTGAGTTGGTATGGAAGGAAGAGAAGGATATGTCTAAAAAAAAGCCCGGCAAATTTAAATTTGATGTTGTTATTGGTAACCCTCCATATCAGGAGGAGTCTACCGGAGAAAGCACACAAGCCCCTCCAATTTATCACAAGTTTATGGAGGAAGCCTATAAGATAGCAAATAGGGTCAGCTTTATTACACCTGCCCGCTTTCTCTACAATGCCGGTGCGACTCCTAAAGCGTGGAACAAGAAGATGCTGGAAGACGAGCATTTGAAGGTTGCGTATTTTGAACAAGATAGTTCGAAAGTGTTTTCGAATACCGCGATTATCGGAGGTGTCGCCGTCACTTATAGAGATGTCAACGCCGATTTTGGCGCAATAGGGACGTTTACCGCATTTCCGGAATTAAACAGCATCCTAAATAAAGTGAAGAAAAAAAGCAGAGAAAGTTTTAGCTCTATTATTTATAATCGGGGTGCTTATCGCTATACTAAAAAGTTAGACGCGGATTTTCCTAGCGCAAGAGCTCAAACGCAGGGGAGTAACGAGTACAGGGTCCAATCCAGTGCGTTTGACAAGATGAGCAACATATTCTTTGATAATAAGCCTGACAATAAGAATACATATATTCAACTATTGGGTTTACAGAATAACAAACGTGTCTATAAATGGGTTTGCCGTGATTATATTTCTGAGCATGAAAGTCTTGAAAAATATAAAGTGTTCGTTTCCAAATCCAACGGTGCATCAGGAACATTATCTGATACAGCCGCAAGGATGATAAGTACCCCTTTAATAGGATTTCCCTTGATAGGCTCAACAGAAACATTCTTATCTATCGGATCATTTGATACTATAGATGAAGCAAATGCGCTCCTTAAATATATATGCTCAAAATTTACTCGTGTGCTTCTGGGGATATTAAAAGTAACACAAGACAACACTTCCGAAAAGTGGAAATATGTCCCTCTTCAAGACTTTACGCCTGCATCAGACATCGACTGGTCAAAGCCAATCCGCAAAATTGATCAGCAATTATATAAGAAGTATGGGCTTGACGAAAAAGAAATCGAATTTATTGAATCGCATGTAAAGGAGATGGAATAATGGTGAGCACGACGATTAAAACAATAGATCAAGCAAACCCTACCATCTATGCATACATAACTCCAAACGATACGTCAAAAAAGGGTTGGGTAAAAATAGGCTATACGGATCGTGATGCTGAGACGCGCATCAAAGAACAGACGCATACCTCGGATACGAAGTATGAATTGCTATGGTCTTACGATGCGAGACATGATGGCGGCGATTATTTTACTGATGATGATTTTCATTGGTATTTAGTACAGTCAGGAATCGAGCGGGGGAAGTTCGGGAATACAGGCAGATATTCTGAATGGTTTAATTTTGGAGAAGGCAATGAAAAGCAAGCGGAGGAGCTTTTTAAAAAATTTGTTTTCAGAGATTATAGTCAGATTCAAACACCTGCAGAAGGAACACAGTACCAACTTAGGGTGGAGCAAGCTGACGCCGTTAAACTTACACTTACATATCTAAAATCCAGGAAGGAACCGGCGAAATTCCTTTGGAATGCAAAACCACGTTTTGGGAAAACCCTAGTAACTTATGATTTTGCCCGCAAAGGCGGATTTAAGAATGTTCTGATTGTCACGAACCGCCCGGCAATAGCGAATTCCTGGTATAACGATTTTAAGAAATTTATCAAGTGGCAAGAGCCTAATATGTATTTTGTGTCTGACAGCGATTCCCTTAAAAACACAGGGGTATTATCCCGTAAAGAATACTGCGACATTATCCAAAATTACAATGATGCGCAAGAGCTAAAACTAATAGCTTTTGTCAGTTTGCAGGATTTGAAAGGGTCAATTGCTTTTGGCGGAATGTTTGAAAAGTTGAGGTGGATCGCAGATTTGAGATGGGACCTTCTTGTTGTTGACGAAGCGCATGAGGGTGTAGATACATTAAAAACAGACTGGGCCTTTTCACGAATCATACGCGATTTTACTCTTCATCTATCGGGTACCCCGTTCAAGGCAATTGCTAATAGCAAATTCAGAGCGGAGCAGATATTTAATTGGTCATATGCTGACGAGCAAGAAGTTAAGAAAACCTGGGATTATAATAAAGGCAGCAATCCATATGAACCTTTACCGCAGCTCAACATGTTTACTTTTCAGCTTTCCGCAATGATAGAAGAGAAACTACTTGAGGGGCATACCATCGGGGAAACTACATATGATTTTGCGTTTGATCTCAACGAGTTTTTCGCTGTCGAAGAAGGAAAGACAACCTTCAAGCACGAGAAAGACGTGAAGAAGTGGCTGGAAAGACTGACAAAGAACGAGAAATACCCATTCTCGACCCCTGTCTTGCGCAAAGAGCTGAAGCATACGTTCTGGCTTCTCGACAGAGTTGCCAGCGCAAAAGCATTGGCAAAACTACTTGCCGATGATGCAGCATTTATGCACCACAAAATAATAATTGCTGCTGGGGATGGCAAGGACCTCTCCGAAGAGGCGGAGGATTTCGTCTCGAATGAGCGGAGTTATAATAAAGTACAAAAAGCCATCGCTGAAAACGAATACACAATCACGATAAGTGTCGGGCAGCTGACCACAGGTGTTACTATCCCGGAATGGACAGCGGTAATGATGCTGAGCAACATCGCCAGCCCCTCCCTATATATGCAAGCAGCTTTCCGTTGCCAAAACCCATATCACTACGAGAAAAACGGCAAATACTATAAAAAAGAAAATGCCTACATATTTGATTTTGCGCCCGATCGAACGCTGGTGATGTTCGATGATTTTGCCAACAAGTTGCTCGGCGAAGGCAATATGAGTGACAAGGATCGTCCGGAAAACATCAAAAGGTTACTGAACTTCTTCCCTGTCATCGGAGAAGATGAGCATGGTACTATGGTGCCACTCGATGCCACGCAGGTTCTCGCAATTCCAAGAACTATTTTGGCAACAGAAGTGGTCAAACGCGGATTTATGAGCAACTTGCTGTTTGCCAATATCTCGGGAATCTTTGCTTTACCAAAAGAAATTGTTGACGGCATCTTAAGCGGGCTACCGGTAGAAAAGCAGGGTAAAAAGAATACACCTACTGCAATTGTAGATATATCGGGTATAGAAGTGGATGAAGACGGTAATGTGGTCGTGCCTGCAGAAACCATTATCAGCAAGAAAAATGAATTATTTGGTGACAAGGTGTATGATGTCTCTGCTGTGATAAATGCCGTAGAATCAGCCATCGGTGAAGTATCATCTAAAGAGCACGTACCTGAAGATATCACTACTAAGATTGTCAATGTTGCTATGGGTTTAGCAAAGCCAATTATTGTGGATACGGTCAAGACCGGGTTTGATCTGACAGATACACAGGCAGATAGGATCGAAAAACAACTCAAAGAGATTATTACCGATAGGATAAAAAAGGTCGAGAGTGATAATTACAGAAAGCAATTCGAGATTAAGCAGAAAACTGCAGAGGAGATCAAAATCGCAGAGGAATCGCTTAAAAAGGAAGAACTTGATATAGCCATCAGGCAGATAGAGGTTAAGCAGAAAGAAGAATTCGTTAGATTGCATTCTGATTTCACCAAGAATCTTAACGAAACAATAAAAGAAACTATTGAGGAACAGCAGACTGTTCAGGTAGAAGAGCAGGCTCAAATCAAGGCAAAGAAAAACAAGGACTCTAAAGAAGAAGAGGTTCGCGGACACCTGCGGGGGTTTGCTAGGACAATTCCGAGCTTTTTGATGGCCTATGGGGAGCGGGATACAAGGCTCAACAATTTCGACGACTATACCCCTGAAGAAGTATTTCTCGAGGTGACCGGCATTACCGAAGAGCAGTTTAGATTCTTGCGAGACGGTGGGTCATATACCGACGACGAAACCGGTGAAAAAAAACATTTTAGGGGAGGCTTGTTCAACGAAATAGTTTTCGATGAGGCGATACAGAAATTCTTGGACATACGAGAAAGACTCGCAGATTATTTTGATGAGTCCCATGAAGAGGATGTTTTTAATTACATTCCTCCTCAGGAGACCAATCAGATTTTCACGCCTAAACA
>CAYYHH010000152.1:0-5131 GCA_964471645.1 uncultured Oscillospiraceae bacterium | reverse complement strand
AACTGGTAATAACGTCTATGGAACACAATGCCGTTGCAAGGCCTGCGGTAAAGGCCGGTGAGCAAGGTGTAAAATTAAAAATAGCCGACTGCGATGAGAAAGGGCACCTTGATTTTGATAACTTCAAAAATTTGCTCACTCCTGAAACAAGAGCTGTCATTATGTTACACGGCTCCAATGTAAGCGGCGCGCTCATGCCCTTGAAGGAAGTGGGAAGACTATGCGAAGAAAAAGGGATTTTCTTCATAGTCGATGTTGCCCAGACTGGTGGAATTTTTCCGATAAACATGAAAGAAATGCGCATCGACGGCTTAGCGTTTACGGGGCACAAGGGTTTGCTGGGCCCCCAGGGGATAGGGGGGCTGATACTCGGTGATCGATTGGCCAAATCAATTTCGCCTATTATAGAAGGGGGGACAGGCAGCAGCTCGGATTCAGTCATAATGCCGGATTTTATGCCGGATAAGCTGGAGGCCGGGACGCTGAATCTGCCCGGGATAATCGGATTATCGGCGGCTTTGGATCACCTGACGGAAACAGGGATAGACGAAATAAGAAACCGCGAAATGCAGCTGACGAACTTATTTATGGCTGCATTAGAAGGCCGCAAGGATGTGCGGATCATCGGCCCGGAACCGGGTAAGGAGCGCTGTCCGATAGTTTCGCTGGATTTTACGGGAATGGATAATGCAGAGCTTGCATTCAGGTTGGACAGCGAATATGGAATAATGGTAAGGTGTGGTCTTCATTGTGCTCCGCTGGCCCATAAAACCCTCAGAACATTTCCGCAGGGCACGGTAAGATTCTCCTTCAGCCAGTGGAATACCGAAGAAGAGATAGAATATGCGGTCGATGCCATAGAGAGAATCCTGGGTAACCGCTCCGGATAAAATAGTATAGTCAGTTTGTTCAGTTGTGTCACTAATAGTCTAAACCGGATGTTGACCGTAAATTCATGTGATAGATAATACAATCCATGGATAATATGTGTACTATAATAATAGCCCGGCGCAAGCCGGGCTATTTGTGACGGTAGGATACAGGCAAAGCGGTGAAGCAAGAAGTTGAAGTTGCTTATTTGATATGAATGGTGTGATTTTCAGGGGCTGTAACCCGGCCGATTATGGATGCGGCAGGGCTGTCTGCTTTCAGATCAAGAAGAAGCCTTTGGGCGTATTCTTCGGGCACTGAAATCAGTAAACCGCCCGATGTCTGTGGATCGAACAATACATCCGACAGGTTCAGTGGCACTGTCGGCTCCATTTTGATCTTGTTTTCAAGGAAAGCCCGGTTGGTGTAGGCGCCGGCAGGGATGATTCCCATCCCCGCCATGTCCCCGGCCTCGGGCAACAGGGGCATGGACGCGGCGTCAAGGCTGATGGTGACGCCGCTGCCGGCGCCCATCTCATAGGCATGTCCCAAAAGTCCAAAGCCGGTAACGTCAGTACAGCTGTTGACGGGATAGCTTTTCATGATTTCACATGCCACCTTATTCAATTTTGCCATAGAATCGGTTATAGCTTTAATGGTATCATCCCCCACAAGCCCGGCCTTTGCGGCGGTAGTCAATATTCCTGTTCCCAACGCCTTCGTCAGAATCAGCACATCCCCAACTTTTGCATTGCTGTTGGTAAGGATGTCTTCCGGTTTGGCGAAGCCGGTTACGCATAATCCATATTTGGGTTCATGATCCTTAAGGCTGTGTCCTCCGGCTACGACGGCCCCCGCTTCCATTACTTTTTCATAGCCCCCAAGCATGATTTCACGGACAATTTCATTGTCCATGTCCTCGGGATAGCATAGGATATTCATGGCCAACCGGGGTATTCCGCCCATGGCATATACATCGCTCAATGCGTTGGCAGCGGCGATTTGGCCAAAACTATAGGGGTCATCCACCATCGGCGGAAACAGATCAACGGTCTGAATCAGAACCGTATCATCATTTATTTTGTAAACAGCGGCATCATCGCTGCTTTCGAAGCCCACCAGCAGGTCAGGATCATGAAATTTGGGTAAGTGACACAAAACTTGTGCCAGGGCCTCAGGCCCGATTTTCGCCGCTCAGCCGGCATTCTGAGTAAGCTCGGTAAGCTTTATCTTGTTTTCTTTCACGATTCCATCCCTCCTTTTTCATAATAATTGTGCCCGCTTTCAGAGCCTGTCGGACAAATCCAAGTCTTATCCGGGCAGTGACTTGTTCGGCAGACCCTGATGCTGCTCCAGTATATCCTTTTTTTAGGGTGGGCGCAAGCCACCGTCAATCTTCGACGGGATTGGAATCTGATGTTGCATTTTGTCATAATATGTGATGCAATGGAGGGAGTTATTTAACAGAGAAGGAAATATCGATGAACGATCTGAAAAAAGCCATCTCATTTAAAAATATATTATTGGCACTATCCATTCTGACGCTGCTTGTTTCCATCAGTGGTATTGGATATTTCTTATTTTTTAATTGGTTTTCTGCCACGGGACAGATCGCCGAAAGCATGGCGAGATCTATGAACAGTGAAATTTGCGGAAAGATCAGAACGTTTCTTCATACACCCGAACACTTAAATGATATGTATTACAATCTGATCCAAAACGGAACTATCGATTTGTCCGATGAAAACGAGCGCGACAGTTTCTTTGTGGGTGCCTTGGGTGCCCATACCGGAGAGGTGTACAGCTTCAGCTTTGGCGGGAGAATGGGTGATTACTACGGGGCCCGCAGAAATGAAGAGGGAACGATAGAGATTATGAGGAATAATGCCGATACCGGTGGGAACTCGTGGTATTATTCTGTTAAAGACGATATGACATCCGGAGAACTTGTCGCGGATTTAGGTCAATTTGATCCTCGGACGCGGGACTGGTACAAAGTTGCGGTGGCGGCAAATAAACCGGCCTTTTCACCGGTTTACGTTCACTTTGCGATGAAGGATCTTGCTGTATCGGCCTCGAGACCGATCTACGGCAAAGACGGGTCACTCCTGGGAGTCCTCGGATCCCATGTTCTGCTTTCCGGGATAAGCGGCTTTCTGAAGGAAGCGGAAAGCAATTACAGCGGCTACGGTATCATTATAGAGAAGAATAGCGGTAATCTGATCGGAAATTCCATGAATTTAGATAACTTCACTCTATCTGAAGAAAATGAACTGGAAAGGAAGCATGTTTCGGAGATTGAAAGTCACGAAATATCCCGGATCTATGGGCAACTTAAGGACTCTCAAGACCAAAGTTTTCTTTATAAAGGTGAAAATGAAAAACTCTACGTTTACTTTGAGGAGTTTGACATAGAAGGTATAAGCTGGATCGTTATATCGGCTGTACCGGAAGCTATGTTTTTAGGAAAGGTCAAAGACAGTATACGAACGACTGTCTACTTGGGTATCGCTGCTTTGATGCTGTTGCTTTTCCTCTATTTTATGGCGGCAAGGAGATATCTCAACCCTGTAGACTCACTGTTGGAGGCAGCCGAAATCCTGTCGGGGGGTGATTTGTCGCAGAGGGTTCCCATTATCAGAAATGATGAGATCGGCCGGATATCTCAGAGTTTTAATAAGGTAGCCGATGAAATGCAATTTTTGATCAATAATCTTGAGTCAGCCGTAGTGCAAAGGACGGAGGAACTGAATAAATCCAACGAGATCCTGGCTGAAAACAAAAACCGGCTTCGACTTATTTTAGATTCCACCGGCGAGGGTATCTATGGTATCGATACAAAAGGTAACTGCACCTTCTGCAATTCAAGTTGCTTGAAAATGCTCGGTTATTCCCGAGAAGAGGATATGCTTGGCAAAAACATGCACAGGTTGATCCACCACAGCTACGAGAGCGGGAGCCCGATGCCGGAAGAGGAATGTAAGATCTTCATGGCATTCAAAAAGGGAAAGGGCACACATTCCGATGATGAGGTTTTATGGCGCTCAGACGGAACATCTTTTAAGGCGGAATACAGATCTTATCCCAAAACCTTAGACGGCGTCATAATCGGTGCGGTTGTAACCTTTACCGATATTACGGAACGGAAAGAAAAGGAAGAAGCAATCACGTTTTTAAGCTGCTACGATGGGTTGACCGGGCTGTACAACAGACAGTGCTTTGAGATTCACCTGAGGGAAACTGACAAAGCGGAAAATCTTCCCTTATCCGTAATCTTTGCCGATATTAACGGATTAAAACTGACCAATGATATATTTGGCCATACGGCCGGGGATTCACTGATAAAAAGGATAGCGGAGATCATTAAGAAATCCTGCAGGGATAACGATATCGTATCCAGGGTAGGTGGGGATGAATTTATAATACTCCTTCCTAAAACAAATATCGGAGATGCCCAAAGGATAATGGATCGAATAAGGGACAGCCTTTCCAATGAAAGGGTCGAAGCAATCAAATGCAGCATCTCAATCGGGGTAGACACCAAAACCCACGCAAAGCAGTCCATAGAAAGCGTAATCGGTCACGCGGAAAGTGAAATGTACAAAGGGAAGACGCTGAATCGCAGGGAAGCAAATATGGATATAATAGATACAATAGTGGATACCTTGCACGCGAGATACCCGGATGAAAAGAAGCATTCGGAAGTTGTGAGCAGGTTGTCCGGGGATATGGGAGCCGCATTGGGACTGCCGGATGCAGAGATCAGCAAGCTTAAAAGGGCGGGGTATATGCACGATATCGGGAAAATCGTATTAAACGGTGAAATACAAATCAATGATAAAGGCGATAGGGAGCATGAGGAAATAATAAGCCAGCATACGACAATAGGGTATCGGATACTAAACTTGTTTGAAGAAACGTTAGATTTGGCAGAACATGTGTATAATCATCATGAAAGGTGGGACGGTAAAGGTTACCCCAGAGGGCTGAAGGAAGATCAAATACCGTTGATATCGAGAATTATTGCGATTGCGGAGGTGTATGACAGGGTATTAAGAAGAGGGTCGGGTTCACAGAGCGAGAATAAAAAGCAGGCCGTTGCGGCAATAAGGGATGGTGCGGGAAAGCGATTCGATCCCGGATTGGCCAAATTATTCATTGATTTAGTGGAATCATAGAATTGAAAAGTATGTTTAAGGATGCTATAATTGTTTTACTCGATGTGCCAGAGATAGGGGAATAGATGGGCGCTGGTGTGCCT
>CAYYHH010000151.1:0-5157 GCA_964471645.1 uncultured Oscillospiraceae bacterium | reverse complement strand
GGGCGCTTACCCCGGGGCAGGCAGTGGTTTTTTATGATGGAGATGTTGTGGTGGGCGGCGGCACTATAGCCCGGAGGAGGGAACTGTGAAAAAGATTTATAATGACATAACGGAGCTGGTAGGGGAAACACCCTTGCTGATGCTTTCCAATTATACAGATCAAATGGGTTTGGAAGTAAATCTCATAGCAAAATTAGAATATTTCAATCCGGCAGGCAGCGTGAAGGACAGGATTGCGCTGGCTATGGTAAAAGATGCCGAGGAAAAGGGTGAACTCAGGGAAGGCAGCGTCATAATCGAACCGACCAGTGGAAACACGGGCATCGGATTGGCATCCGTGGCGGCGGCAAGGGGATACAGAATTATTTTGACTATGCCCGACACCATGAGCACGGAGCGCAGGAACCTTTTAAAAGCCTACGGCGCAGAAATCGTTTTGACTGAAGGGGCCAAAGGCATGCAGGGCGCAATAGACAAGGCGGAGGAGCTGGCGGCAGGTATACAGGGAGCTGTCATTCCCGGACAGTTCACAAACCCGTCAAATCCCGATGTACACAGGAAGACAACAGGTCCTGAAATCTGGAGGGACACGGGCGGAGAAATTGATTTTTTCGTTGCCGGAATAGGTACGGGCGGCACTATCACCGGTGTGGGTGAATACCTTAAATCCAAGAACGGCTCAATTCGGGTAGCAGCCGTGGAACCTGAAGATTCGCCTGTTCTTTCAGAAGGGCGGAAAGGTCCGCATAAAATACAGGGTATCGGGGCCGGGTTCATTCCGAAGGTGCTCAACACTTCTATATATGATGAAATCGTTACCGTCGGTGCCGAGGAGGCTTTTAAATCAGCCAAAATCCTGTCAAAATCAGAGGGATTGCTGGTGGGGATTTCCTCCGGAGCTGCCCTTTGGGCCGCAACAGAAATAGCCGGGCGACCCGAAAACAAAGGGAAAAACATTGTAGTATTGCTGCCTGATACCGGCGAAAGATACTTGTCCACCACTCTTTTTGATTGAACCAAAAACTGTTGCGATTCGTTGGGATTAATGGTAAAATAATATGATATGGCAGGTTAAAAACCGATCGATTGGAAATGCAGAGGTTGATAAATGGAAATTGAAATGAAGTATGCCATCAGGGATAAAGAGATGGCAGAAAATATATGGAACGATGAGTTTTTAGACAAAATCAGCGACTCGTCCTCCAAAGAGACCGTATATATGAAATCCGCCTATTTCGACACGGAAGACAGAACTCTTTTAAACAACGACGTGGCATTCAGGGTCAGGATGGAAGGCAATAAGGTGGTAGCGTCGCTAAAGTGGAATGGGGGCAGCAGTGATGGGCTGCACAAGCGTGAAGAGGTCAATGTGCCGATAGATGATCCCGCGTGCTTTCTTGAACCTTCGCCGGAAATATTTCGTGAAAGCGATCAAGGCATTGCAATGATGGATCTGATCGGAAAGGATCGCCTCCACAGCATATTGGAAATGAACTTCATAAGGAGAAGAGTCCGGGTGGATTACGGGGAAAGCATTATGGAGCTTGCCGTCGACACAGGTGAAATTTTAACTGAGGATGGGGAACTGCCAATTTGCGAACTTGAGATTGAATTGTTTTCCGGCGTGCAGGATGACGTTGTAGCCCTCGGTAATATTTTGAAAGATAAATACAGCCTGGTACCTCTTGATGCCAGCAAATATGCCAGGGGGTTGAATCTTGTTCAATTATCTTCATAAGGGGCAAATAGCTGAACCGTATGGATGTGCTCATAAGTCAATGCAAAATAACGGCCGATGTCATCATTTGATTGTTGGCCTGCTTTAATTTTTGAGATAATGCTCAAAGATAAATGAATTCTGTCGAAATTTGGAGAAAAAATGCAGAATCAATAAGAAAACTTAAAGAAACTTAAGAAAACATGTCAGTTTACATAGTTTTCTGCTTTACTTTGCTGGTATTCGGGGTATATATTATAGGATGTATATGTCATATGATGTACTCACCGCGAAAATAAACGATAAATACACAGGAGGACACAATTAAATGAAAGCTACAATGCTGGGCAGAGAAAAAAATGAAACAACATTTAAAATGGATTTTGAGGCAAATGAATTTGAAAATGCTGTAATAAATGCTTATAAATCATCTAAAAGCAAGTATCCGGTCGATGGGTTCCGCAAAGGGAAGGCTCCAAGGAAGGTCATCGAGGCAAAATATGGAGAGGATATTTTTTACGAAGATGCGATAAATCAATTGTTTTCTGATAATTATTTTGAGGCGTTGGATAGTTTGGACGTAGATGCAGTGAGTATGCCTTCTGTTGATTTCGATAAAATCGAAGCAAATCGGGATTTTGGCGTAACTGTAAAGGTGACCGTTTCCCCCGAAGTTGAGGTCAAAGATTATAAATGAATCAAAGTTTCCAGGATAGACGATTCGGTAACCGATGAAGATGTCGATAAAGATTTGAGTGCTATGCAAAAGCGGAATTCCCGGATGATCCTTGCAGACAGACCTGCTCAGGAGGGAGATACTGTTTTGATAGATTATGCCGGATTTGTGGGTGACGAACAATTTGAAGGCGGAACGGCGGAACGTCAGCCGCTTACTCTGGGTTCGAACACATTTATTCCGGGCTTTGAGGATCAGCTGATCGGAGCGGTTACCGGTGAAGAAAAAGAAGTTAATGTAACATTTCCCGAGGAATATCATTCAGAGCAATTGGCCGGTAAGGAAGCCGTTTTCAAATGCAAGGTTCATGAAATAAAGGAGACAGATCTTCCTGTGATCGACGACGAGTTTGCAAAAGATGTAAGCGAATTCGAAACATTGGAAGAACTGAAAGCTGATATAAGGCATAAGTTAGAGAAGATTGCGAAAGATAAAGCAGAGTATGAAACAAAGAACGCTGTGCTGGAAAAAGTCTACGAGGCTACCGAGGTGGATATTCCCGATGTTATGGTTGAAAATCAGGTGGGGGATATGGTAGACGAATTCCAACAGCAGCTGCGTCAACAGGGTCTTGAATTACAGCAGTACCTGGGATATATGAGCAAGAGCATGGACGATTTCAAAGGCGAACTGAAGCTTGATGCATACAAAAAAGTCAAGACGAAGCTGGTCGTTGAGGCAATTGCACAGGCAGAGGATATAACAGTGGATGAAGAGGATATCGACAAAGAAATGGAGAAGATGTCTGAAATGTATAAAATGGATGTTGAAAAGCTCAAAGAAGCTATGGGAGCAAGAGGCATCGCATATCTTATACAGGACATAAGAAACGGAAGAGCAATCGATTTTCTATATGAAAATGCTGTCGTAGAATAACATTATCAACATAAAGGGGGAAAAGAAATGTCATTGATCCCAATGGTGGTAGAGCAGACCAGCCGCGGAGAAAGATCTTATGATATATATTCAAGGCTGCTGAAGGATCGAATAATATTTTTGGGAGAAGAAGTGAACGATCATACCGCAAGTATAGTAGTTGCACAGCTTTTGTTCTTAGAAGCGGAAGATCCCAACAAGGATATAAACTTTTACATCAACAGCCCCGGCGGGTCCATATCCGCAGGGATGGCTATTTATGACACCATGCGCTACATCAGGCCTGACGTGTCAACGATTTGTATAGGCCTTGCCGCCAGCATGGGAGCTTTTTTGCTGGCTGCCGGTACTAAAGGAAAAAGATTTGCATTACCCAATGCAGAGATAATGATACATCAGCCTCTGGGAGGTATGAGCGGCCAGGCCGAAGATTTGAAAATTCACGCCGAGCGTATTATTAAGACGAGGGATAAGTTGAACAGGATCTTAAGCGACAATACCGGCCAACCCTTGAGACGTATTTCCAAGGACACAGACCGTGATAATTTCATGGATCCCGATGAGGCTGTGGCGTATGGGATAATCGACAGGGTGATCGCATCCAGGAGTCCGGAATAAATTATAATCGAAAGGAAGTATTATGGGAAAATATGATGAATCAAAACAACTGAAATGTTCATTTTGCGGCAAGCCTCAGGATCAGGTAAGAAGATTGGTGGCGGGACCAAATGTGTATATATGCGATGAATGTATAGAGTTGTGTCAGGACATCATAAGGGAAGAATTTGAAGACATGATGTCGGACAGCGATTTCGGGGATCCGATGTCGTTGCCGAAACCAAAAGAAATTGCCGAGGCACTCTCGGATTATGTTATCGGCCAGGACGATGCAAAAAAAGCCCTTGCTGTAGCAGTATATAATCATTACAAGAGAATAGGAGCTCTTGGGGTGGGGACCGATGATGTTGAATTGCAAAAAAGCAATATAGTAATGATGGGACCCACCGGTTCAGGGAAGACTTTGCTTGCGCAGACGCTGGCAAAGATACTAAATGTACCATTCGCCATAGCGGATGCAACTGCCCTCACAGAAGCGGGATATGTGGGAGAGGACGTTGAGAATATTTTGCTCAAACTGATACAGGCCGCCGACTATGATATTGAGAAGGCACAAAAGGGTATAGTATATGTGGATGAGATAGACAAGATAGCCCGCAAAACGGAGAACCCGTCCATTACAAGGGATGTAAGCGGCGAAGGTGTCCAACAGGCTCTTTTGAAAATCCTTGAAGGGACAGTGGCAAGCGTTCCGCCCCAGGGTGGAAGGAAACACCCCCATCAGGACTTCATACAGTTTGACACAACAAACGTATTGTTTATTTGTGGCGGGGCTTTTGACGGTCTTGATAAAATAATCCAGAGAAGAATCGGGGAGAAGACAATAGGCTTCAACTCCCAGATCAAATCGTCCAAGGAAGAAGGGGCCGAAATACTTAAATCCGTCCAGGCGGAGGACCTTTTGAAATACGGCCTGATACCTGAGTTTATCGGCAGGCTTCCTGTGATGGTGACCCTTGAAGAGCTTTCCAAAGAGGCTTTGGTACGCATTATCAAGGAACCAAAAAATGCACTGTTGAAACAGTACAAAAAGTTGTTCATGATAGATGGTGTCGAGCTTGAGATAGAGGAGGATGCGGTACTGAGGCTGGCTGAAAAGGCCATCGAAAGAAAAACCGGTGCAAGAGGTCTCAGAAGCATAATGGAACATGTAATGACAGATATTATGTTCGATATCCCCTCCAGAAACGATATCAGAAAGTGTATTATA
>CAYYHH010000150.1:0-5161 GCA_964471645.1 uncultured Oscillospiraceae bacterium | reverse complement strand
GGGGCCACGGTATGGTTAATATTTGTCTCTGCCTCGGCCCGACGGACGGATACAATTCAACTAATTATTGGCCGTGTTATTGTACAGTCCAGCCACCGTCGCTGACAATGGTGGCACCATTTATAAACTTCGATTCATCCGACGCCAGGAAAAGGATTACATTTGCAATATCTTCTGTCTCTCCTGCTACCGGCAAAACTTCGGCACTTTTAAGAACTTTGTTAAGCACAGCCATATTGGGGTTTTCTACAGTTTGCCCGATGTCTGTCTTGATGTTTCCCGGAGCTATTGCGTTGCAGCGTATACCCTGATCCGCGAAAATTGCGCCAATGTGTTTAGTCATGCCGATTATTGCGTGCTTGCTTGTTACATAAGCCAAGCCGCCCTTAGCACCAAGGAGACCGCCTACTGAAGAAATGTTAATAATATTTCCCGATCCCTGCTTAAGCATATGGGCCATTGCTTCCCTGCTCAGCTTCATTGGTCCTGTCAGGTTTACCGACATTACCCGATCCCACACTTCGTCTTCCATGTTGTCGACGGATAGAAATCTATCCAATATCCCCGCGTTATTAACCAGCACATCTATTTTACCGTATTTCTCAACTGTTGTTTTAACGGAATTTTTTATATCCTCGTCTTTGGACATGTCTCCGGCAAGTGGGTAAATTTCTCCGGAAAGCTTATCTGCCTTTTCTGCCAGTGACTTCAATCTCTCAAATCTTCTGGCTACAGCTACTACCTTGGCCCCTTCTTCTGCCAACCTCAGAGCTGCGGCCTCACCGATGCCTGAGCTGGCTCCCGTCAACAATACAACCTTGTCTTGTAATCTCATCTACTTTTCCTCCTAAGTTTATATTCTTGTGATTAATTAGCTCTCCGCTTCACTGGCCTGCGGATTTTGATTGTTATTGTTAATAAATTAACTTACAATGCTTATACCCCTAAGGGTATATAATACACAATTATTTTAAAACAAACTCAAATATCGCCAATAATCTGCTGGTGATACTTTTGAATACTGGCATATTGGATTTTGGGCGCATTTGGCACCGGGTCGTATTTGATGCTGGTCGTATTTTGGATTGGTCGTATTCGGTGCCGGTCGTATTTTGAACAAGTCCGTATTTGGAGCTGGTCATATTTAGGGCCGGCCGTATTTGGCACCAGGTACCAGATGCTGCCAAAACATTTGATACCCGGCACCGAATGCTACCAATACGGTGATCATGATGGGAAGATCGGCAACCTTGCCGGAAAAAGGTCTAAATACCCACCACTTTCCCCGTCTGTAGTTTAATAGGGCAAAACGGTCAGAATGTGCAAAAAGTCCAGAAGTGCTAGGGGGATCAGCGCCCCAAGCAGTAAGGAAAAAGCCACGAGATATCGTGGCTTTTGTCATTAAAAAATTCATTGAACTGCTTCTTTGGTTGCCGCATCTAGTCCTTTAACTGTAGCCTTGGTTGCTACTTTAACTGCATCTTTAGCCGCTTCTTTTACTTAAGCTTTAGGGGCTTCTTTAGCTACAACCTCGGGAGCTTCTTTAGCTGTTTCTTTGGCTACTGCATCCTTGGCCGTTTCTTTAGCTACAGCCTTGGCTACTTCCTTCGGCTGGGCCTTTTCTTTTGCAGTATTTTTTACGGTGTTGACCTTTTTCTTCGGGTGCACATGGATCACGTTGACCGGGCAGACCTTAGCGCAAAGGGTGCAGTTGGTACATTTTGTATAATCGATTACGGCGTGATTGTCGATTACGTGAATAGCATCGAACTTACATGCCTTCTCGCAGAGTTTGCAGGCGATGCAGCCGGTGCTGCAGATGTCCTTGGTTACGCTTCCCTTGTCGATAGAACTGCAACCGGCGACGATCCGCATTTTATCGGGCACGATCTCGATGAGCTCATTGGGACATGCCTTCGCGCAGAGACCGCAGCCTACGCATCTTTCGCGATTTACCACGGCAATGCCGTTCTCAATGTAGATTGCCCCGTAATCGCAGACCTTGACGCAGTCACCAAATCCCAGACAGGCCTTTGAGCAGGAGCTTCTACCCCTGTAAAAAAGTTTGTTGGCTGTGCAGTTCTGATATCCTTGGTAGTCCATAGCATATCCGATTTTTTCCCTTGAGCCGGAACATTTTACGATGGCAACCTTAGCTTGGGCACCTTCGAATTCGACACCCAAAAGTTCGCTCAGGGCCATAGCCACCGAATTCCCTCCGGGAGGGCAAGAATTTATCGGCACGTTCGAATCCGCAGCCATGGCATTGGCATAATCCGCACATCCGGCATATCCACAGGCGCCGCAGTTGGCTCCGGGAAGCAAAGCCAAAATGTCAGAGGCTCTTTGATCAACTTCAACGGCCATGAACTTTGCCGCCACCGTGAGTATTACACCGGACAGGAGGCCGATCCCTACAACGATTCCAACAGGTATTACAAATTGCATGATATTCGTCCTCCTTTCTTATAATCCGAATACGCCGTCTATCACTCCCGCAAAGCCCATGAAGGACAGGGATACGATAGAAGCCGCTACTAATATTGACGGTACGCCTTTGAAAGCGATGGGAAAGTCATTGTTTTCAATGCGCTGTCTGACACCGGAGAATATGACCATTGCCAGCATGAAGCCTGCGCCCGCCCCAAAGGAGTTCACCAGGGACTGCACATATGAGTAACTTTCATCGATGTTCAGGATACAAACACCCAAAACAGCACAGTTCGTCGTTATCAAGGGTAAATAAACCCCCAGCCCCTTGTGCAGAGCCGGCATATATTTCTTCATTGCGATCTCGACCAGCTGGACCAACGCCGCAATAACCAGTATAAATACGATGGTCTGCAGATATTCGATTCCGTAGCCCGCCAACAGGCCCATATAAATCGGATACGTTACGGCTGTAGCCAGAACCATTACGAATATAACGGCAAGGCTCATTCCAACGGCCGAATCAAGCTTTCTCGAAACACCGAGGAAGGGACAGATACCGAGGAATTTCACCAGAACGAAGTTATTAGTGATAACTGCGCCCATCATGATAATTGCTAATTCTTTCATTGTCCGCACCCTCCTTCTCCGGCTGCATGACATCCGCCTGCGGAAGGACAGCCTTCACAGCCGAAGTCCTTTTTCTTGATTGCTCTTCCTTTAGAAAGGTAATTGATCAAAGCAACCAGACATCCAAATGTGAAGAAGGCTCCGGGCGCCAACATGAATATTGCCATAGGGTCTATGATATCGGCAGTTAAATTGAAACCAAACCAACCGCCGGATCCGATGATCTCACGGATAGAACCCATCAGGAATAAGGCAAAGGTAAATCCAAGTCCCATTCCCAGTCCGTCGATGGCGGAATCCGCCACAGAGCTTTTGTTTGCAAACATCTCAGCCCTGCCCAGTATGATGCAGTTAACGACTATAAGCGGGATAAAGAGCCCCAGCGCGTCGTTTATTGCCGGCGCAAAGGCTTGCAGGAGCAGGCTCACCACCGTAACAAAACCGGCTATGACCACTATGTAACAAGGTATCCTGACCTTATCCGGTATTACATCCTTCAAAAGGGCTATTGCCATATTTGAGCAAATCAATACGGCCATGGTGGATACACCCATTCCTATGCCGTTTATAGCCGATGTGGTAACAGCCAGAGTTGGGCAGGTGCCCAAGAGCAACACCAGCACCGGGTTTTCTTTAATAATTCCGTTGCGAAGCAGAGTTAGTTTATTGTTCATTATCTGCCACCTCCGATCTTTTCAAATTGTGCCAGAGAGGCTTCAACACCGCGGAATATCGCATTGGATGAAACTGTTGCCCCTGTAACGGCATCAATCTGTGTTTTATCGCCCTCATTAGTCCGGGTTACGGCGATTTCACCCTTATACTGTGAAAGATAGTCCACTGTCATGGCCTTGGTACCGAGGCCGGGAGTTTCCCCATGGCCTGTGACCTTTACACCGGAAATCTTTCCGTCATTGTCGATACCTACCATCAATGTCATTTTGCCGCCGAAGCCTTTATCCTCTGCGGTTATCACATAACCGGCTTTATTGTCGGCCTGATAAATTTCCAGGATCCCCGCAGATAAATCTGTTTCTATCTGGCTGAATGCCCCTTCACCCTCGGGAAGCACTTCCCCCCTGGCGATATTGGCATTTTTTATGTTTATTTCATCGATGATCGGCTTTGTCACTTGATATGTCCCCGCCAGCGCCGCCGTTATGACAAGGCAAATCAGGAAGAGTACCAAAGTAGGCGCCAGTAATTCTTTGCGTTCAGATGTCGCCATTATTTGTCGCCTCCTCTCTTGCCGCCCCTGCCATATATTTTACGCCTTGACAGGCTGTCTATATGTGGGGTGAGTATATTCATAAGCAAAATCGCAAAAGATACGCCTTCGGGAAGGGAGCCGAACAATCTTATCACCATTGTTAAAAGGCCGCAGCCGATTCCGAATACGATCTTCCCGTTTGTGGTAAGGGGTGATGTGGAATAATCTGTAGCCATAAAAATAGCACCGAGCATCACACCGCCTGCGCACACGTGGAAAATGGCGCTCTCTCCGGCCAAAAGCGCGATAACGAACACGGTTCCAATGAAGGCCACCGGGATCGTAGGTTCGATCACCTTTCTCGCGATAAGGTAAATTCCTCCGAGGAGCAAGGCTATTGCACTGGTTTCGCCCAATGATCCGCCTATGAATCCGAGGAACATATCGATGTTAGAAGGAATCGTTGCGGGATCTCCGCCCATGTTGAGAATTCCCAACGGCGTGGGCCCGGTAACGGCATCCGCCGCCGCCATGATCTGCTTGGGCAGGGGCCATGTCGTCATGGGAGTTGCAAAGGAAATAAGCAAAACGATCCTGGCAGTGATAGCCGGGTTGGCAAAGTTCTGCCCGATCCCGCCGAAGAGCTGTTTGACCAAAACTATTGCCACAAAGCAACCGATTACCGCCATCCAGTACGGAAGATTCGCAGGCAGGTTAAAGCTTAGTAAAACCCCTGTTACCACCGCACTCAAGTCGGAAATAGTGTTGTCCTTTTTTGTCACCTTCTCGAAGGCCCATTCAAATACTATGCAGGACGCTACACAAGTGATGGTTAGTAAAATAGCTCTCGGTCCAAATACTACACCGGACATTATGAAGGCCGGTACAAGG
>CAYYHH010000149.1:942-5245 GCA_964471645.1 uncultured Oscillospiraceae bacterium | reverse complement strand
TCCGGACATCGTTACAACAGCAAAAGGACTCGGTGGAGGCTTGCCCATCGGGGCAATGCTTACAAATGAAAAATGTAGCAACGTACTTACCGCCGGTACTCATGGTTCCACTTTCGGGGGTAATCTTGTGGCCTGCGCCGGCGCCAATGCGGTTTTGGATATCATAACAGCGAACGGGTTCATGGACGGGGTAAATAAAAAAGGAGAAATTATCAAGAGCGAAATCGAAAGCTGGAATTCACCTCTGATAAAAGAGGTAAGAGGGAAAGGCCTTATGATAGGCATTGAAATAGCCGGAACAGATGTTAAAAACATTGTCTCCGATCTACTGGCAAAAGGGCTTGTAGTATTGACCGCCGGACAGAATGTGCTCAGATTATTGCCACCTTTGACGATAACCGAGGAAGAAATACGAAGAGGCTTGAATATCATGCGGGATTATTTTGAATAATAAAGAAGTTATTTGACTATTCTGGATAATTTAGATTCTTTTAAGGTTTGATTAACCGCCTTTTAAACTAGGCATGATAGAATAATTATATAAATTTTATCATTCCCTATGCGGGAAGGAGGGAGGTTACTATGAGACCCGACGATGCTAAGATGTCAGGGAAGACAAAACTTATTTGGATTTTACTCCTGATAGGTTTCATGTGTATGGAATTTCCCGGCGTATTGTTCTTTAAAAATATGTCAGAACCATACATATTCGGTTTTCCTTTCATCTACGCCTTTAATCTGATCATGTGGGCTTATATGGTAGTCGTTATTCTGATTGCCTACCTCATGAACTGGGGCGAACCTGTACCCGAGGATAAAAAACAAGGGGGTGGCGAGGCATGAATCAAAATGTAATTGCACTATCTGTAATTGGCTTTTTTATGATTTTTCCGCTTGTCATTGGCTTCGCCGCAAGAAGTAAATCCAGATCTACGGCAGAGGACTATTTTATTCAGTCCAGGGCTATGGGAGGAATTGCGGTATTCTTCTCGGTAGCCGCAACTTGGTGGAGTGCCTTTGCATTCCTGGGATCAAACGGATATTTCTATACTACGGGTCCTATGTATTGGACGGCGATTGCATGGAATATCCTGTTCGGTGTTCTGTATTTTGGTGTAGGTAAGAAAATCTGGTACATGGGTAAGCTGAACAATTATGTGACAGCAACGGATTTCTTCAAACACCAATACGGCTCCATAAGGCTTGGAAACTTTGTAGCCGTAATAATGATCGTTTGCACAGTCCCCTACCTGCAGATACAACTTTCCGGCGGGGCATATCTGATCCAGGTCGCTTCCGGCGAACTGATACCTTTTGCAATGGCTGCAATGTTGTTCTACCTGGTAATTATTATCTATGTTTGGGCCGGAGGAATTCGTGCAATTGCATGGTGCGATATCTTCTACGGCGTACTGCTTTTCTTTGGAATGGTCTTCGCAGGATTTTATGTAGCAAGTTTAGTCGGTGGACCGGCAGCGATGTTCCACCAGCTCGAAAATATGTTCCCCGGCCACACGATACTTACCGGCGGAAGGTGGATGAACTGGCTGGCCATGTTCATAATCACTCCGGTGGGTTCTTTTATGGGACCCCAGCTGTGGGCGCGTTTTTACGCTGCGAAATCTGCCAGAACGTTTGACTTTATGCCCTTCCTGCTGGCTGCCGCAGCTATAGCGTACATAGGGTCAATGCTCACCGGTAACTCGGGCAAACTTCTATATCCCGACGTGGCACAGCTGGTGAACAGCAATGCCGACTATATCTTGCCTACAGTGCTGTTCAACCATGCACCGTTCATAATAGGTTCGGTCCTCATGGCCTGCGGAGCTGCGGCAGCCATGTCTACAGCCAATGCCCAGGTTCTGGCGCTGTCGACTGTATATACCATGGACATTCACAGGAAATACATCAATAAAAACCTTAGCGAGCATAAGCTTATTTGGGTCGGCCGCTGGTCACTGTTGATATTCTCGGCAATTGCTTACATAATGGCACTTTTTGTTCCGGGATTGTTAGTTACCATCGGTTTGGTAGCACTAGGAGGGACCGCCCAGGTTATGATACCCACATGCGGTGCACTATTCTGGAAGCGCTCTACTGTTGCGGGGGCTGCTTCGGGAATGGCAGTCGGTCTTGGGCTTTTGGTGCTTTTCACATTCTCGCCGATTAAGGCCCCCGGACCTTTCGTATCGGGAGGCGGGGCTCTTTTCGCCCTGATATGCAATCTGATCGTTTTTGTTGTAGTATCCAACATGACTAAGCCAAGGCCGGAAAAACTTATGAATGAATTGAAACAGCAATATGCAGACTTCTACCATCAGGTCGATATGTATTGAGCACTTTGAATTCAAATGTATATGGTTGGATATGGTGAACTTTAAAAAGAATTTCTAGGAATTAAATAGGAAGGGATTGGAAAAGAATTGAAAGAGATGGCGGCATCAGGGTGAATTATCTGAGCCGCCATCACTATATAATGCAGCTTTATCTTTCGTAAACCTTTTCCCCATCGATAATGGTCATATCGACTACAACATCTTTTAGTTCTTCCGGTTTTACTTTTGTCAAGTCCCGGGAAAGGACAGCCAGGTCAGCCAACTTGCCTTCCTCCAAGCTGCCTTTTATATCTTCCTCAAAGCTTGCGTAGGCTCCGTTATAGGTGAACATCCTCAGGGCATCCATGACACCGATCCGTTCTCCTGAATTTATAACCTGGCCTGTCTGAGTTTCCCTGTTACAGGCAAGGTGCATATTTAGAATCGGGTTTGAGAAGGTAATGGGGCAATCGCTGCTTCCTGCCGCAATAACACCTTTATCAAGGAAACATTTTGCCGAAAACATTCTATAGGCACGTTCTTTACCATAGTTGACCATATAGCCATCCCCAAATTCATAAAGGAATATGGGATTTAAAATCGGAACGATACCCAATCGCTGAATCCTTTCTACCAAATCGTCGTTTATCATGGCGCAGTGTTCGATTCTATGTCGGCAATTTTGCCTGGGGTACTCGTTCATAGCCTTTTCTATAGCGTCTACGATTACGGTCACAGCCTTGTCACCGACGGCGTGGCAGGTGACCTGGTATCCGGCTTTATGGGCTCTCAAAATAAACGCATCTACATCTTCGGGCCTCATGCTCAAGATACCGTGATCCTCCGGATTGCAGGCATAGCCGTCCAGGGTTGCTGCTGTTGGCCCGCTGCTGCTTCCGTCTATCATGAGCTTTGTTGGCCCTATTTTAAAGCGTTGACTTCCAAATCCCGTGTGCAGGCCTATGCGTAAATAGGTATTGTTAAAATCCAGATTATCAACGAAGGAAAAAATCATGGAATAAATCCGTACTTTTAATAGTCCCTTGCTTACGGCATCTTGGAAAGCTCCCATCTGGACAAAACCGTAACCACCGGAATCGTGCAATGAAGATATACCTTCTTTTACCAGCATGCCATTTGCAACTTCCATTGCGTTTAGGAGCTCCTGATGGGAAAGCATTGCGACCTTCATGGCCTCCATATGGGCGTTTTCAAGCATTACTCCGTTGACATGCCCATTATCGCGCATGTAGACACCGCCGGCGGGATCTTTGCTTTCATCATTAATTCCGGCGACTTCAAGACTTTTGCTGTTATGCGCCGAAATGTGGGCGCAAACACGAGTGATTATTACAGGATGATCCGGTGCGACTTCATCCAAATCCCATCGGTTTGGATGCCTTTTTTCTTTTAGTTTAGAATGGTCGTAACCCCACCCTCGGATCCATTGGCCCTTCGGCGTTGTTTTGACCCGTTCGGCTATTAGTTGCTTAATGTCCTCGATGGAGGAGACTCCCGGCGAACGGCAATCGACGGCCAAAGCATTTGCGCCCATCACTCCGGTGTGAAGATGAGAATCGATAAAGCCGGGAATAAGGCATTTGCCACGGAGGTCGATGACCTCAGTCTGCTCGCCTATAAGTTTCGCTGCATCCTTTTCATCGCCTGCGAAAAGGATCTTATTGCCAAGTACAGCCAGGCCGGAATGAACCGAATTATCCTTATCCACTGTAATGACAGAACCGCCTTTAAAGACATAGTCTGCGGTCAGTTTAAAATCCAACTGATACACCCCCTTATTTTGATTTGGTTTTCCCCTTTTGATAGTGACAGTGATATTTGTTGAAGAGGAACGTTCTAATGGGAACAAAGCTATGGCCTGATAAAACAAAGTTATAGCAGGTACAATATTTTACAATTTTCTGAATGTTCTAACAATGGGTCAGATGATATTTTAGCTAATCTTAAAGTAGTTCTAAGAAATTATT
>CAYYHH010000149.1:0-932 GCA_964471645.1 uncultured Oscillospiraceae bacterium | reverse complement strand
ATAACAAAGAAAATAGATCCAACATGCGCCTTAGTGGGTTAAGGTGCAACCTTTATTTTCAAAATCATTATTAAAGGTTGCTTTTCCCGAAATAAACGTCATTTTTCAGGTCATAATAGGGCGAAAGCAACCTTTTTCGGATATTTTTTTTATAAAGGTTGCCTGAGTGGGTTAAGGGGCAACCTTTATTTACAAAATCAAATTAAAGCCAAATCAAATTAAAAGGTTGCTTCCGCCTGATTTTCAGTGGAGAAATGGCATGATATCAGCGGAAAGGCAGCCTTTTATTCAATTTTGAATTTAAAGGTTGCCTGCGTGAATTAAGGAGCAACCTTTATTTACAAAATCAAATTAAAAGGTTGCTTGTTCGGTCAGGAGCAACTTTATATAGGGTTCCGGCAAAAGAAGTCAACGAGTTTAACTGAAAACCGTGTTTTTATAATAGATGGCCACGGCAGCAAAGATCACAACCAGCATTACAACGGTCAGTATTCTTATAATAATGATTTTAGGTGTCAGCTTTATCACTTTCAGACTTCCTTTCAGTGTTCACAAACCGATTAATATCATCCTAGGCCTTAGTATTCATAGACCGGTCAATATCATCATTCTTATAATAATGATTTTAGGTGTCAGCTTTATCACTTTCAGACTTCCTTTCAGTGTTCACAAACCGATTAATATCATCCTAGGCCTTAGTATTCATAGACCGGTCAATATCATCATTCTTATAATAATGATTTTAGGTGTCAGCTTTATCATTTTCAGACTTCCTTTCAGTGTTCGCAGACCGGTTAATACCATCCTAGGACTCAGTGTTCATAGACCGGTTAATATCATTCACGGCCTTAGTATTCATAGACCGGTCAATATCATCATTCTTATAATAATGATTTTAGGTGTCAGCTTTATCACTTTCAGACTTCCTTTCA
>CAYYHH010000148.1:0-5264 GCA_964471645.1 uncultured Oscillospiraceae bacterium | reverse complement strand
CAAGGCCGATCTGATAGTTTTAGATATTTCAGGTCCACACATGCATCCCCTTCACAATCTGGCCAACAATCTGGTGTATTCGGCTTCGGGAAGCGATGTCATTTTGACAATGACAGACGGGAAGGTGCTTTATGAGGAAGGCGTATTTCATACAATAGATATGGAGAAGATACGTTTTGAGACGGGACGCTCTATTAACAGGATTGTTGAGGCTTTAAAATAATGTCCAGGAAATCATTTTTACAAGGTGCCGTTGTGCTTGGCGTTGCCGGCCTCATCATTAAAGTGCTTGGGGCTGCTTTCAGGATCCCGTTGGCTAATATTATAGGCGATACGGGCATGGGCTATTATCAGACAGCTTACCCTGTCTATGTTCTGCTTTTGACTCTTTCTACCGCAGGTGTTCCGGTGGCCATATCCCGGATGGTTGCGGAAAGGAATGCAGTGGGCAATCCCTATGAGGCTTATAGGGTTTTTCGCATATCATTTGCATTGCTTTTTGTAATTGGAATAAGTTCTTCGGCAGTGCTTTTTTTTGGGGCCGGCCTGATCGTAGATTTTCTTGGGAATTCCGGCGCTAAACCGGCAATGATGGCTATAGCTCCGGCCTTGCTCTTTGTACCGTTAATGGCCTCATTCCGGGGCTTCTTCCAAGGTCTGCAAAACATGAAACCCACTGCTGTGTCCCAGGTTATTGAACAGCTGTTTCGCGTTGTCGCAGGCTTGAGCCTGGCAGTGCTGCTCGTCGGAAAAGGATTTGAATTTGCCGCCGCAGGTGCGTCCTTCGGAGCTACCGCAGGGGCATTTGTAGGGCTGTTGGCCGTTGCGGGTTTGTTTTTCTTCCACAGAAACGAAATACTGAAGGATGTATCCAGGTCAGAAAAAGAGGCAAGAGGAGATAAGGAAAAAAGCCGACGGATTTTGATTCAGATACTGGCCATCGCCATACCTATTACTATTGGGGCTGCCATAATGCCTATTATGAACACCATTGATGTGGCCATCGTTATAAAGCGGCTTACCGCCAGCGGATTCACCGCGGAAGCAGCCAATAGTCTTTATGGGCAACTGACCGGAATGGCAGGTCCACTGATAAACTTCCCACAGGTTCTGACTCAGGCTATAGCCATGAGCCTGGTGCCGGCTGTTGCGGCCGCATACAAGCGCCGTGAAATGGACTTTTTAAGATACAATGTGGAGTTGGGTCTCAGGACGGCCTTGATAATAGGGCTGCCGTGTGCATTGGGACTTATGGTTTTGTCAGAACCTATAATGCTGTTGCTTTATCCGGCGCAAAAAGCCAGCGCATTGAGCGCAGCTCCCAGTTTGTTTATCCTTTCCTTCGGCGTAATATTTCTTGCTACAGTGCAGACTTTGACCGGGGTGCTGCAAGGAATAGGGAAACAGCTGATACCGGTGAAAAATCTGGCTATAGGTGCATTGGTCAAGATCGTCCTTACTTATTATCTGACTGCAATACCTTCGGTGAATATCAGGGGGGCGGCTGTCGGAACGGTGTTCGCCTACATAGTAGCATCTTCGCTGAATTTGCTCGCTGTGGGGAAGTATACGAAAACCCGTCTCGATATACGTCTTACAATTGTCAAACCTGTGATTTCCGGATTGATTATGAGCGCTTCGGTTTATGTGGCCCATAGATTGCTCTACGTGTTGTTCGAATATTTTATCGAAAGTATAAACATGGTCAATGCTTTGTCCACCGCCTTATCGATCATTATCGGTGCAGTTGTATACATTTCAATGCTTTTTGTGACAGGAACGATCACCAGCGAAGAGTTTAAACTGCTGCCCAAGGGAGATAAGCTGATAAGATGGTTTGCAAGACTAAAAAAATAATATTGAGGAAACATATAATACAATGGATAAAGAGTCATACAAAACAAAATATGAGGGATTATATAAGGAAGGAGAGACGGCAGCTGAGGCTGTGGATCGCCTGGCCAGGATCATCGCTCTACTGAGGAGCGAGGACGGTTGTCCCTGGGACAAAGCACAGACTTATGAAAGTATCAAGGTCTGCCTTATTGAGGAGGCTTATGAGGTCACCGAGGCCATTGACAACAAGGATTGGGACAATCTGGAGGAGGAATTGGGCGATGTGCTGCTACAAGTAGTTTTTTATGGTGATCTTGGACAAAATGACGGCAAATTTGACCTGCGAAGCATCGCTAACAGGGAATGCGAGAAGATGATACGTCGCCATCCCCATGTTTTTTCAAATATTAGAGCCGAAAGTATTGACATAGCCCTTGAAAAATGGGAAAATATGAAAAAGCAAGAGAAGCGGGGAACGCTGACAGAATCAATGATGGCAATCCCTAAGGTTCTACCGGCACTGAGAAAAAGCATTAAGATCCAGGCGAAGGCTGCCGAAGTGGGTTTTGATTGGGATGATGTTTATCCCGCATTCGAAAAAGTCGGAGAGGAAGCCCGGGAACTGGCCGAGGCTTATGAGGTAGGGGACCTTGAAGGGATGCAAAACGAATTGGGAGATCTGCTGTTCGCCGTTACCAATATCGCCAGATTCCTGAAAGTCGATCCTGAAGATGCTTTAAATTCTACTTCACAAAGATTTATACAGAGATTCAGCTTTATTGAAAAGACAGCCCGCGCTATGGATCGCCCCATGGAATCAATGACTCTTGAGGAAATGGACAGGCTGTGGGACGAAGCAAAAAAGCGGGAGAAAAAGGACAGCGTGAAGTAGAATGAAGAGATAGAATTTATTTTACTATTCATTGAAGGAGGTAAGATTCGTGAACAAAGCAGAATTAGTTGCCTGCGTAGCAGAGAAGACCGGCTTTACCAAGAAAGATGCTGAGGTTGCAGTAAATGCTTTTGTCAGCGTCATAGAAGAAACACTTGTAGGTGGCGAAAAGGTACAGCTTATTGGATTCGGAACATTTGAAACAAGAGAAAGAAAAGCCAGAACCGGCAGAAACCCAAGGAAACCCGGAGAGACAATTGAGATTGCTGCTTCAAAGGCACCCGTCTTCAAAGCCGGAAAAGCATTGAAAGACGCTGTTAACAAATAATACATTTTAAAAAAGGCAGCATTGCTGCCTTTTTTTATTTGTGGTGCGCCGATAGCCGGGGTGTGCCGGTAACTATGGTGTGCGCCGATAGCCGGGGTGTGCCGGTAACTATGGTGTGCGCTAATATGGTTTATATCCAAGGTCATTCAGCCGCTCCTGCTCCTTTTGGACATACCACTGCGCATCATGATCGTAGAAAGATATTTCGGGTCTTCCCGCCGTAAAGGACATGACAACGATACCCATATGGTCTTCTTCCGAATTGTAAAAAGGATAATATGTAAACTCATCGTAATTTCCCATTCCTACACCGGTTCTGGAATAGAAGAAAACCATAGAATCCCTGCCTTCGATACCGGATATCAATATATCATGGGCAGGATCATTGCCTAATCTTTCAACTTCCGCATATCCTTCCTCGCCGGTCAGCATAGGTCCGTTATATTGATAAATCGAGCTGCCAAGTGGCGGTGTTCCCGGTTCATGGCTTAAAACAGCATGTGCTCCGCCTGCGCCGACCCTCACGAATGTAACATCTAACACCGGCCGCGATGTGATGCGCTCCAAACGCCCTTCCCTCACCGTAAACAGACCTGCCTCGCCGTAAATACCGGCTCCGCCGTGGTCATATAAACCGCCATAGTGCTGGCGAATCAACGGATGGCTGTCCTCGGCCCAATACTTCGCTGTCTCTGTATCCGGCAAAAGCACTTTGTAAATATCGGTTACAGTCCAGTCGTCAAGGCGAACACCTTGTATTATGCCGAAGCCGTTTTTTTCACTGTACAGTACGGCTAGTCCGTTTTCCGTTCCGATAAACGTGACACCGGGTGCAAGTATGCGGCTGATCATACCGTTTTTCGTGAATATATATACGGTGCTGTCGATTACTATCACGAGCTTATCACCGTCCAGGAGATAAGGTTCCCAGTACTGTTTGCTGTCTATCCCGAAATCCTTACCTTCGGCAATCTTTTCTGTTTTCTCCCCATCTGAAGTGACTAGGCTGACTCCGTCTTCGTACCATATGCCAAGGAAGTCATTGCCCTGCAAAGATTTCCCGCCGAACGTAGCAAGATAAGCTATACGCCAAGGTTTTGGCATATCTTCTTTCGGCCAGCGTGCCACCTCGGTGTCTTCGAGGGTCAAGCAATTCATCCGGTAAAGAACGGTCATATCCCCTTCGAATTTCCATGCGTAAAAGTGCCGGGTGTCTGCGGCGGGATAAGTTGTGTCACCGAAAATTCCGTCCAATGTGCTTTCACGAAACTGAACTCCAACAAGGTAAGCAGTAATTTTGCCACCTTCTGTTCCGCTATAATTAATGGGATAAATCTTGATACCGGCTTCAACAAACTGCTCATTCGTAAATACGCCTTTTTCAATCAGATATTGAGCTACCGTTATCGGTTCGCTTCGATCTTTGAGGTAATAGCAGCGCATAAACCGAGTCATCATACTTACCGCATCCGCCCGGAAAAAATCAGTTCCGGGTGGGTCTTGGCCAACCCGATCTATAAAATTACGTTCCTCTTCATTGCCGGCCCCCGAGGCAATGTAGTCATCGTAACCTAAAGAAATACGGCTCAGCATCGTTGCAAACTGCCAATAGGTTACATTATGTGTGCTGCCGTAACGGGTTGCGTCGATGCCGTAGGTGATCTTATTTTTATATAGCCAGCCCACATAAGGATCTGCCCACGATGGTACATCTTTAAAAGGGTGTTTGTTTTTTTGTGACAGGGCTTCTTTTTCCTCGCCCATAAATCGTACGATCAAAGTGGCGGCTTCCGCACGGGTCAGGTGTCTGTGCAATTCAAAGCCATTATTCGTACCGATAAACAATCCCAAATCTTTGAGCATCTCCGCCTGATCTTCCGGGACATTGTTGATTCCTTCCGTGACAATTTTTGAACCGGATGCATTCAGATTGTCCGGAACAAGGGCGTTCACAGTGCCGACGCCGGCAAGGCAAAATGCAAGCACAACCAGCACAGCAATTTTTCGTATAAGCATACCGCTACCTCCTGTGGGTTTTGTAGATATTATATATTATACACCAAATGTAAGCAAAGCTGATTATTGATGTCGGCATTGGTCGCATTGGCTGCATTTGGTGCCAATAGTTGTGCACACCGAACCAAGGTGCAGAAATGTGGACATCATACATTCAGTGCCCTGCGAACATTTCGCCGAGTCGGAATGCCG
>CAYYHH010000147.1:0-5344 GCA_964471645.1 uncultured Oscillospiraceae bacterium | reverse complement strand
ATCGCTTTGGGCTGGACGGAGCGGGTACGCCCGAAACCCTGATGAGGGTGGGGTTATCGCACGGCTTCGGAATACACATTCTGGAGCCCTACCTGGTCGTCGGGCAGGTTGTCAGCAGCACGCTGATAAGAAATTATATCGAGAGCGGGGATGTGGGTCAGTGCCTCAGCCTCATGGGTCACTATTACAGCACCAGGGGGACGGTCATTGAAGGCAATCGTTTTGGCAGGACTTTGGGCTTTCCGACTTTGAATGTTTCAATAGATGATGAGATGGTAAGCCCTGCAAACGGGGTATACGTTACCTACTGCAACTATAATGGGATAAAATATCCCAGCATAACCAACGTGGGAATGCGACCTACCGTCAGTGATTCTGCCGCAAGAAATATGGAAACTCATATTTTTGACTTCAATAAAGAAATATACGGTCACGAAATAAGAGTTGAGTTTTTGGAAAGACTAAGACCTGAAAAGACATTCAGAAGCGTTGAGGAACTGGCAGTACAGATCAAGCAGGATTGCTTGACAGCCGCTGCTTACCATGGTATCATGAGTCGTTAATTACATGTTCCCATTGCTGTGTTTTGCGAATCTCCGACGCATATCGCGGCATGGGTGTATAGAGGAATGGAGAATTGTTATGATTGATCAAACAAAGAAAGCAGAAATTATCAATGAGTATATGACTCATGAGGGCGACACGGGATCGCCGGAAGTACAGATTGCGATATTGACTTATCGCATCAACGATTTGAACGAGCACCTGAAGATCCACAAAAAGGATCATCATTCCCGCAGAGGGCTTTTGAAAATGGTAGGGCAGAGAAGAAACATGCTCAATTATTTGAAGAATAAGGATGTTGAGAGATACAGATCCCTCATAGCACGTTTAGGGCTCAGAAAATAAGGTATAATAAGGTATTCGGAAGGCGGAGGTTAATCCTCCGCCTTCATGGCAAAACAACGGTTCTGATCGGGTAAGGGTCAGGCTTGAGAAATTAGCTTACTCACCTTGCTCTTTTTAAGAGTAGGTTAACTTGTCAAGCCGGCCCGATTTCAGAAATAAAAAATTGGGAGGCTACTAATGAGATTCACAGATTACAAGACCTATCGCACGGCGTTAGGCGGAAGGTTATTACAGGCGGAGATAGGAAAAGTCGCTCAACTGGCGAACGGTGCGGTCACGCTCAGATATGAAGATACTGTTGTCAACATCACGGCAACCGCATCATCTGCACCCAGGGCCGATATCGACTTCTTCCCCCTGTCCTGCGAGTTTGAAGAAAAGATGTATGCTGCGGGTAAAATACCCGGCGGTTTCATAAAAAGAGAAGGAAGACCTTCGGAAAAGGCCATTTTAAGCTCGAGGCTTATGGACAGGCCGTTAAGGCCCCTCTTCCCCAAAGGCTATTTCAACGATGTGCAGGTTGTTGCCACGGTCATGTGCGTTGACCCCGATTGCACACCTGATATTGTTGCAATGATAGGTTCATCTATCGCCTTGTCCATTTCGGACATTCCCTTTGAAGGTCCTACCGGTTCCGTCATGGTGGGTTTGGTAAACGGTGAATTCATCATCAACCCTACTTTGGCACAGAGAGAGGTCAGTGACCTGCATTTAGTCGTTTCAGGCACGAAGGATGCCATAATGATGGTAGAGGCAGGCGCCAATGAAATCCCCGAGGAAACGGTTTTGGACGCTATCCTTTTCGCCCATGAGGAAATCAAAAACATTGTTGAATTTATCGAGGAAATCGTAAAGGAAGTCGGAAAACCCAAAAAAGAGGTGGCTTTATACCAGGTACCCGAAGATATCGAATCGGCGGTACGGGGATTTGCAACTGATAAAATGCGCGATGCGATCCAGACCTACGATAAACAGGAACGCCTGGATAACATGGAAGCCGTTGAGGTCGAAACTTCAGGGCATTTCGCAGAGATATACCCCGACAATGGGAAGGATATTGAAAACGTATTATACTCCATAACAAAAGAACAGGTAAGAAGCCTTATACTGGATGACGGGATCCGTCCCGACAACAGAAAAAGCGACGAGATAAGGCCGATTTGGTGTGAGACTCATTTCTTGCCGAGGACCCACGGTTCAGGGCTGTTTACCAGGGGGCAGACCCAGGTCTTATCGATTGCAACGCTGGCGCCTGCGGCTGAATCGCAAACTATTGACGGGATCAGCGAGGAAACCGAAAAGAGATACATGCACCACTATAATTTTCCGCCTTACAGCGTAGGTGAAGCCAGACCGATGAGGAGCCCCGGCAGACGGGAAATCGGACACGGTGCTCTTGCCGAAAGAGCATTGATCCCAGTTCTCCCTTCTGTTGAAGAATTCCCTTATGCCATAAGAGTTGTATCTGAGGTCCTTTCATCCAACGGCAGCACCAGCCAGGCATCTGTATGCGGAAGCACACTGGCCCTTATGGACGCGGGAGTGCCCATTAAAGCGCCGGTAGCAGGTATTGCCATGGGATTGATCAAATCAGAGGAAAAAGTTGCTATTTTAAGCGATATTCAAGGAATGGAAGACTTTTTGGGCGATATGGATTTCAAGGTTGCGGGAACAGAGAAAGGCGTCACAGCTATCCAAATGGATATCAAGATCCACGGGCTGTCAAAGGATATCCTGCAGGCGGCATTGAAACAGGCCCACGAAGGCAGAATGCACATTATGGAAAAGATGATGGAGGAGATATCCGAGCCGAAGGCCGAGCTGTCCCCCTATGCTCCGAGAATAATTTCCATGTCCATCGATCCCGACAAGATCAGGATAGTTATCGGTAAGGGAGGAAGCACAATCAACCGCATAATCAGCGAAACAGGTGCTAAGATTGACATCGATGACGATGGGGCAATATCAATTGCTTCTCCGGATATGAGCAGTGCCGAAGCAGCCAGGAAGGAAATCGAACTGCTCCTGAGAGATGTTGAGGTGGGAGGAATCTACGAGGGCAAGGTAACCAGATTAATGGCTTTCGGGGCATTTATCGAAATCCTGCCGGGCAAGGAAGGACTGCTGCACATTTCCAAGATGGCGAAGCACAGGGTTGAAAAGGTGGAAGACGAGCTTGCGGTCGGCGATACCGTAACGGTTAAAGTAACCGAAATCGACAGCCAGAACAGAATCAACCTGTCTCGCAAAGAGCTGCTTTAATAAATCTGTTTGAATTGTATCCCCGGTTATAGCATAGATTAGACCGGGGGTGATATCATGATAAAGAAAATTGTCCTTTTCCTAATTATAGGGGGGACTTTTTCATTGATAGGTTTTCAGCTGTATACCATGTATGGGATGGTGATTTCTGCAAAGGATGTATCTTTGGAAATCGAGGAGGGTACTGTAATCCGGCAGGGGAACGAAAGCGACAGCAGGATTGCTTTTACATGCAACGTGGACTGGGGTGAGGATGTCCTGCCCGACATGCTTGATATTTTTCAAGAGAATGATATTAAAATCACTTTTTTTATAAGCGGGAAATGGGCAAAAAAGAATCCTTGGCTACTGAGGAAAATATTTGTGCTGGGGCATGAGGTTCAGAATCACGGTTACGGCCACCGTCTCTGTTCAAAAATATCAGGTGAAGAAGTTTTAGACGAGATCATAAAAACCCAGGAGGCCATTGAGCATCTGATAGGGATAAAAACGAATATCTTTGCTCCTCCCGCAGGTGATTACGATGACAAGACCGTTAACATCTGCAAGGAACAAGGCTACATATTAAGCTTGTGGTCGGTGGATACGATCGATTGGAAACCGGGATCAACGGCCGATGTTATCAAGAGCAGGGTGTTCAAGAAAAACCTCAACGGGGCAATTTTATTGATGCATCCTAAAGAGGAGACCGTAAAGGCTTTGCCTTCGATAATAAGCGAAATAGAAAACAAAGGTTTGTCGATCGTTTCGATCTCAGAATTGATGAGCGAATAATTGCACAATAGTATCCGGCAATATATAATGATCACATTACGTAATAAACAGTAAGGAGAAACAGGCTACATGATAATCAACAAAACATTGAACAATGGTATTCGCATAGTAATGGAAAAATTGCCATTTGTGAAATCAGTTGCGGTCGGCATATGGGTAAAGGCCGGATCCGTCGATGAAAAACCGGCCAATTACGGCATTTCTCATCTGATAGAACACATGATGTTCAAAGGCACCGATGTAAGAAGCGCAAGAAAAATTGCCGAAGATGTCGACCGTATCGGCGGTCATATGAACGCTTTTACCGGCAAGGAAGCTACCTGCTACTATATAAAAACTCTGGAGAACAATGTAGATAAGGCCTGCGACATTTTGATCGACATGTTTATGAACTCTAAATTTGACAGTGTGGAACTGGCAAAAGAAAAGGACGTAGTCATAGAAGAAATCAAGATGATCGAGGACAGCCCGGAGGATTATGTCGGGGATATGCTGTTGGAAATGGTCTTCAAAGGCACGTCGCTGGAACAGCCTATAATCGGCACCCGCCAATCACTTGAAGGGATAGACCGGGATGCCATCCTGGATTATATTGCCAAGGAATATACAAATGGAAATATAGTCATTTCAATAGCGGGAAATTTCGACGTCGATCACATCTGCCGGTTATTTGAGGACAAAATGGGCATGAGCAGGGAAGGCAACAAGCAAATACAAGATCTCAAGGTGCCATATGCCCCATCCTATCAGGTCAGAGTCAAGGATGTGGAACAGAGCCACATATGCATGGGGTTGAAAGGCGTTGCCCAGGAAACTGAATTACATTACCCTATGGTTCTTTTGAACAATATCGTAGGCGGCAGCATGAGCTCCCGCTTATTCCAGAATATCAGAGAGCAGAAAGGACTTGCCTATTCGGTTTACTCCAGCTCAAGCTCATTCACAAACGACGGTATTTACAGCATTTATGCAGGGGTGGGGCACAAGAAAGTAAATGAGACGATCGAGGCCATTGCGGAGGAAATGAAATTATTGCAATCCGAAGGAATAAACGACGATGAGCTTAACATCGCCAAAGAGCAGTTAAAAAGCAACTTTGTATTCGGCCAGGAAAATGTGAACAACAGAATGTATGCCAACGGCAAAAATACATTGCTTTTGTCGCATGTGTTGACTATCCAGGAGATCCTGGACAAGATCGATAAGGTCGGCATGGACGAGCTGCGTGATGCGGCTGCCATCATATCGGACTTAGGCAAATACTCGGCGGCTGTTATAAGCAATCGGGACATTGATATAAAAAAGAAGATTGAGGTTCTGGCGGTATGAGCAATAAGGTCAAAATAAAATCTTTGAGCGGTACTCTTCCAGAATACAAGACAAAGGGATCGTCAGGCAT
>CAYYHH010000146.1:0-5353 GCA_964471645.1 uncultured Oscillospiraceae bacterium | reverse complement strand
GGTTTATCAAAGCGGAGCTGCAGATCCGGGAGCGGTTTACCAAAGAGGAACTGTTGATTTTTTGGGTCGCGATCCTCTAGTCAGATACATCGGAAGTCCAAAGGCAATGGCTGTGGGCATATTATCGGGTCTCTGCGGTGTGCTTACCCACTGCTATTTTGAAAATATCTTCGAAGAACCTTATATGATGGCGTATTTTTGGGGGCTTGCAGCTATGCTCATGTATTTGGGGTTCTTCTCATCCTTTGCCCAAAACGCCTCATCCCTTGCCCAGAAGAAAATATCGAAAACCTGAGGCTTCCGCCTTCGATGCGGGGATAAAATTCCGTGTGTCGTAAAGATTTTTCCGGCGCATGAGAGCACCGAGTTTTTCGAGGGGAAGGTCTTTGAAACGGCTGTGATGGACTCCCAAAACCAATAGGTCGCTACCCTTGGCTTCCCTTTCTAAATCCCCACCGATGTCAGGCCTGTCCGCAACGTAGGGATCGAAGGCACGGACCCGGACGCCGTTAATTTTCAAAATCTCAATCAGATGAAGGACAGGGCTTTCCCTGACATCATCGACATCAGGTTTATAAGTTACGCCCAGTACGGTCACAACGGGATCTTGAATATCCTTCAATATATTAAGGATTTCCGATGCCACATGAGTGGGCATCGAGTCGTTGGTGTCCCGGCTGAGGTTGATTATTTTTGACTCCTCCGGCTGCTTTTCAACGATGAACCACGGATCTACGGCTATGCAATGACCGCCTACACCCGGACCCGGTTGATGGATATTTACCCTTGGATGCTTATTGCAAAGTTCGATGGCCTCCCAGACATTGACACCGATATTTTCGCAGATCTTTGCCAGTTCGTTGGCAAAAGCTATATTTACGTCCCGATAGGTATTTTCCGCTGTTTTGCACAGTTCGGCTGTTCTGGCATCCGTCATGAAGATATCGCCTTTTACAAAGACCTTGTATATCTCTGCGATACGCTCAGACGATTTTGAGTCGATTCCGCCGGCTATCCGGCTGTTGTTGACAAGCTCTTTAAGTATTTGACCGGGAATAACGCGCTCGGGGGAGTGACCCACATAGAGCTCCTCGCCTATCTTCAGTCCTGTTTTTTCCAAGATCGGCAACAGCAGATCATCTACGGTACCGACAGGGGAAGTGGATTCAAGAATGACGGTGTTACCGGGTTTTAAAAAGGGAATAATGCTCTCTGTGGCTGAGGCAACAAAGGACATGTCGGCCTTTTTTTCTTCAGTTATCGGGGTAGGGACCGAAATGACAAAGACATCGGCCTCCTCGGGTGTCGCGGAACCGCGCAAGGAACCATTTTCTACCGAACGGCGGACAAGATCTTCCAGGCCTTCTTCTTCAATAAGAATCTTGCCGCAATTCAATGCTTCTACAATGTTGGGATTCAGGTCTACTCCCAAAACGGAAACACCCGATGACGCGAACATTGCTGCTGTGGGAAGCCCGATATAGCCCAACCCTATGATGCAAACCTTCATGTGCCAATCTCCCTTATGATCTATTAAACCAGGTTTCAATATTTAACAACCGATTTTGTGGCCAATTTGTGCAAAATACCGACTAGTCTTTCTGTTGATATTTCCCCAGCATTAATTGAATATTTGTCCATTGGAAAATCAATATTATAGTCATGCGCGCATGTGAACCAATGTTATTTAGTTAACTGACTATAAAGTATCAGCCCAGTTTCTGAGCAAAAAATCAACTTTTGCGGTGTTAAAGCAGAAAAATTGGGTCAAATTTGTATATATACTCGCATAAACATGAATAATTGGTAAGCAGACGGTATATATATTCACACACCCACTACACTTCTTGCTTTTTTGCTCATTTTTGGTCATTGTTCCTAAACCAAGTGAAATTGCATGTGAACACCGGCGATTGTAGTTGCCGTTCACACCTGATCTGATCAGGGGGGTGAACACTAGCAAGTGTAACAATCGAGGGCGTCGCAAAGGCCGTAATCCTTGATTTATTTTAAAATACCTCTATAATTAAAGCAGATAAATGATAGCATACTATATTAATAATGTAAAGGAAGACACGTGTGGTCTGACTCTCATCCCGGTACCATATTTAAAGTTCTCATCAACTTTTGAAATCGTCGTGTTTATCGGTAATATAGTGCAATAAATCATTTGACAGTATAATTTTGACCGGAGGGTTTTAATGCGATTGTTTGCTGGTAATAACAACGAATTTGAAGAAAATACAAAGATTGAAGGCGGAGCTTCCGGGTTCTGGATTGTGGCGGGATGCCTGATTATAAAAACATTGTTGTTTTACAATTTGATGGACATAAGGACCAACCTGTTGTTTTTATGGATCGTTACATCAGTTATTCTGTTGCTTTTATTCGGATGCTTCAGGAGATGGTGGATACCTTACATATTGTATATAGCATTGACTTTGCTGATGTTTTCTGACGTGACTTTCAACGCATATTTCAATGGATACATATCGATCAACTCGCTGGGATCCGCAAAATATCTGCCGGAGGTATGGGGGGTTATCAGACAAGTGATCAAGCCGGAATTTTGGGGGTTATTTGCGGATTTGCCCATTTTGGCAATTGCACTCCCCAAAGCCCATCTGATCAGAAAGTGGAAGCGATGGCCACGGGCTATGCTCATGGTATGGATAATTATTTTTATGGTAATGGGCAGCATCAGTCTCAGCAGTTTTCTGCGATCGGCGGGAAACCTGGAGTTCTTTTCCGCCCACATAATAGATATTCTCAATGAAAAGATCGATTTTGCAAGACCCTGCTTCGACGATATGGAAGGCGATCCCTATACTGTTGATCAGTCCCGGGAGGATGCGCTGTTCGGAATAGCGGAGGGGAAGAATCTTATAGTTATACAGATGGAGGCATTGCAGAATTTTGTCATCGATAAGGATTATAACGGCAGCGAAATCACGCCGGTACTGAATCAGCTGATAAGGGACAGCGGAACTATATACTTTAACAATTACTATATGCAAATTGCGTCGGGTAACACATCTGACGCGGAATTCGCAACGAATAATTCTGTTTACGGCAGCGAAAAAAGTTATACATATGAGCTTTTCAAGGGAAACACCTTCCGGGGATTGCCGGTTCTGCTCAAAGAAAGGGGATATTCAACCATAGCCATGCACGGATATGAAGGAAGCTTTTGGAGCAGACTCGATATGTACCCTGCCCAGGGATTTGACACCTTTATAGACGGCACCGGCTACGAACCCACAGTTGTCCACGGCTGGGGAATAATAGACGAAGAATTCTACCGGCAATCGATAAATTATTTGAAAGATCAGCCGCAGCCTTTCTATAACTTTATGGTTTCTTTATCCAACCATACACCGTTCAAAATGGACAAAGAGCTTTGCAGGTTAATGCTGTCGGACAAGCATAAAAATACGCGTTTCGGTGACTATCTCAACAGTACGGCATACTCGGATTATGCATTGGGGGTATTGCTGGATGAGTTGAAAAAGGCCGGGCTATATGAGAATTCGGTTATTGCGATTTACGGAGATCATTTCGGGCTTGCCCAGAAGGACGAGGACAACGAGGCTCTATTGACGGAGTTTTTAGGGAAGCCTTACCGCTTTGATGAAATGGCAAATATTCCGCTGATCATTCACATTCCCGGAGAGGATATAAACGAAACATTTACCGTGGCGGGAGGGCAGATCGACTTTATGCCTACAATCGCTTATCTTTTGGGATTCGAGGAACTCGACACGATATATATGGGTCAGAATCTGATAACTGCCAAAGAAGGATTTGTGGCGCAAAACCGATATGCGCCTTTGGGATCATTTATTGCGGATGAAACAGTATTTCTGATGTCAGGGGACAAGGTGTTTGAAAACGGGAGAGCATGGAGAAGGGACAATGGAGATGAATTGCCATTGGACGGACTAAGGGATCTTTACGAAAGATCTGTAGCGCTTATCGCGGCATCGGAGAAATTTCTGGAAGATGATCCGTTGGCGGAGGAATCAAATTTAACGGTCGGAGAGGACGTCGAAAAATATGAGTGACATACAACCAAAACGAATAAGAATCCTGAATGTACCGTTGGATATAGTCGACATGGAAGGGGCCGTCAACAGATTCCGGGAGTTGATGAGCGATGAAAAGTGCAGCCTGATCGTTACTCCAAATTCGGAAATCGTCGTAAATGCCGATAAGGACAGAGAATTGCTGGGAATAATCGAATCGTCGGACTTGATCATACCCGATGGAATAGGCCTGGTATACGCCTCGAAACTCCTTGGCCATCCTTTAAAGGAGCGCGTCACCGGGATTGATTTTTTGAGCAAGGCACTGGAATATTCAGCACGTGCCGGCAAATCTGTTTTTCTGCTGGGGAGTCGACCGGAAACCGCTGATTCTCCGCGCGTCGCCGATCTTGCCGCCGAGAAAATGAAAAAGGCCTTTCCCGGTTTAAAGATTGCCGGGACTTATCATGGGTATTTTAATAGGGAAGAGGAGCAAGATATAGTAGATTCCATAAACGGTTCCGGAGCCGATTTTCTGTGCGTTGCTCTTGGATCGCCCAAGCAGGAAAAGTTTATGGCAAGCTACAGAGATGTGCTCAAGGTGAAAGCGACAATCGGCGTGGGGGGAAGTCTGGATGTATGGGCGGGGACGGTGAAACGAGCCCCGGAATTTTATCGCAGGCACGGGCTGGAGTGGCTTTATCGCTTTGTTAAACAACCATCCCGGTACAAAAGAATGGCGTCATTGCCGAAATTTATGATCAAAGTGCTGCTATCAAAATAGACGGAGACTTAATGACCGATTAATATTTGATGTTTGAGGCAGCTGCAAAAAGCTTATTTAGAATTTGAGGTAGCATATAGAATGAAAGAACAAAAGACTTTAAAAACTACATACCTTCTGAAAAGGTTTATACCATATTTTAAAAAATATCGTTGGATATTGGCGCTGGACTTGTTCTGTGCGGCGTTGACAACGGTCTGTGAATTGGTTTTACCATTGATAGTTCGCTATTTGACTGATATGGGAATGAATGATATAGAAAATCTGACTGTAAGAACCATCCTGTATATCGGAGTTTTCTATATTGTCCTGCGGCTTGTGGATGTGGCAGCCAACTATTTTATGGCCAATGTGGGACATGTAATGGGGGCCAGGATAGAGACAGACATGAGAAAGGATTTATTTGCCCACCTTCAGGAGCTTTCATATTCATATTACGACAACACCAAGATCGGTCAGATCATGGCCAGAATAACCAGCGACCTGTTCGATATTACTGAATTTGCCCACCATTGCCCCGAAGAATATTTCATTGCGGCTTTGA
>CAYYHH010000145.1:0-5399 GCA_964471645.1 uncultured Oscillospiraceae bacterium | reverse complement strand
GTGGCAGTAAAAGCGATATTTGGCTGAAGATCAAAGCGTCAATACTGAATATGCCTATTGTTGTGCCCGATATTTCCACGGGCGCACCCTTCGGCGATGCCATCATATGCGGCGCAGGCCTGGGAATTTACAAGGATCCGGGCAAATTTGCAAAGGATGCGGCAAAGGTGAAAAAGATCGTTGAGCCTGATGAGTCCTGGCGACGGATTTACGATGAGACCTATGAAATTTATCTTGGGCTTTATCAGAACCTGAAAAAGGATTTTTATCGGTTAGCTAAAGTACAGGAAGGTGCCACAGAATGATTATTCCAAAGGATATTTGGCAATCACATAGCTTTGAGTGTTCCTGCGGGCAGACCCACAGTCAGCCTATCAAAGAAATTACCATAATGAAGGGCGCTTTGGAGAGACTCGGCTCTATTAACGAAAATTTGGGAGTCAGTTTCGGCAAGGCCTTGATTATTACAGACAGCATCCTCAACCAACTGATCGGGGATAAAATCAAATCGGTGTTGGAAGCCGGAAAAATGGCTTATTCAGTATGTCTGTTCGAATCTGCCCAAGTCGTTCCAAATGAAGAGGCTATCGTAAAGATCATGGCAGATTTAGATGAGAGTTTTGATTTTATGATTGCGGTTGGATCGGGCGCAGTTAATGACCTGGCGAGGTTTGTCAGTTCCAGATGCCGCATTCCCTATATATCCATCCCGACGGCTGCATCTATGGACGGTTATTCCGCTGAGGTGTCTCTGCTGGTGCTGAACGGGATCAAAACAACGATCAAAGCAACCTACCCGTTGGCCATTTATGCGGACGTGGATATTCTCAAAAATGCTCCCGCCAAATTGGTGGCGGCAGGCTTCGGGGATCTGATCTGCAAGAAAACAGCCGCTTTTGACTGGAGGGTTTCCAATATTATAAACGGTGAAAGTTATTGCCAAAATACGGTTTTAGTGGTGGACGATATTGTAAACAGGACGGTTGCCGATGCTATGAAAATAGCCGAAAGGGAGGAAGATGCAATCAAAACCCTGGCAGAGGGGCTAATGATCTCCGGGATCGCAATGCACTGGGTAGGCAAATCAAGACCTGCTGCCGGTGCTGAACATCATCTGGCACACTTCATAGGAATGAAGGCCATGATGAACAACAAGCAACCCCACCTCCACGGCATTGAAGTGGCAGTTATGACGCTGGTTATGATCGAGGTTTACAAAGAAATCCTGTCGCGGGACTTTCAAAGCGTAGACGCAGAAAGTGTCTATGAACGATCGCTGAAAAAACATGAATACGAAATTAAAATCAAAGAGATTTTTGGAGATAGTGCACCTCAGGTATTTAAGGAAAACGAAAATAGGATATTTGACAGAAATGAATGGATAGCCCATGGGGAAAAGGTAAAAAGGAGCATGGAGGAAATCAGTGCAGAACTCCTTCCTCAAATACCTGACAAAGACGCGATCAGCAAGGCTTTAAGGAGCATGGGGGCGCCAACCTCTCCCGCAGAACTGGGCCTTTCGGAAACAGAGTTGAAAGAGGCGATCATGTATTCAAAAGAGGTGCGCAATAAGTATACTTTGTTGGATGCCGCCGAATATTTAGGCTGCCTTGAGGATGTGGCATCGCTGGTGGCAAAAAGGATGGCCTGACTGGTAAGTGATGGTAAATGATGGCCCAACCGGTAATTGGTGGCAAAGGATGGCTTGACTGATGAGAAAGATGGGTTCGGGCAGAGCCAAAAAGGGAAAAGCGCTATAGTTTTATAGTATTAACATGACTATGAAAAGCAAAGATTAAAAAGGAGTGTGGATTGTGACAGTCTTCGACAGGAAGAAATTAAATCAGCTCAAGGCGGAGGTATGCGAGGCCAATCTGGAGCTGCAGGCAAAAAAGTTGATCATTTACACATGGGGAAATGTCAGCGGTATCCTGAGGGAATTCAATCTGGTTGTAATCAAACCAAGCGGGGTCCCATATGAAAAATTGACCCCGGACACGATGGTGGTTTTGGATCTGAATGGAAAACCGATAGAAGGGGACTACAATCCTTCTTCTGACGCTCCGACTCATCTGGAGCTTTACAGGGAGTTCCCGGAAATCGGAGGTGTAACTCACACTCATTCCGCATATGCGACCGCTTGGGCCCAGTCCAAACGAAATATAGAGTGCTACGGCACGACCCATGCCGATTACTTTTACAATGATATCCCCTGCACCCCTGAGCTTACCGCCGAAGAGATAAAGGGAGACTACGAATTAAATACCGGTAAGGTGATTGTCAGAACTATGAAGAGCCGCGATTACCGCACCACTCCGGGCATCTTGGTGGCCAACCACGGTCCGTTCACTTGGGGTGAGGATGCGTTCCGCTCGGTGGAAAACAGCGTCGTGTTGGAGGAACTGGCCAGAATGGCACAGCTTACAATCTCCATCAACCCCGGGATAACATCTATACCGGGCCTTATAATGGACAAACACTATCAGCGCAAGCATGGTAAAAATGCTTATTACGGACAGAATTCAAAACAAGGAATCGCAAAATGAAAATACTGACAATAACAGATTTATTTATCAACAAACAAGTAGTAGAGACTGCACTTCGAGAGAAGCTTTCACATATTGACAATCTGATAATCGAGAATTTTGCTGTGGATTTTCCCATTACCCCACTGCAATACTGCGACGGTGAAGTAACCGAATACGTAGGATCCGAAGAAGATATAATCGAAAGAATCAGCGATGCAGATCACCTTGTGGTGCATACATCACCGGTGACCAAGAGGGTTTTGGAGCATGGGGAAAAGCTCAAGACTATATCTGTCACCAGGGGCGGTGCCGTCAATGTGAACGTGGCTGCCGCCAGTGAGATGGGTATCCCTGTGTTTTTCACTCCGGGGAGGAATGCCAGCGCGGTGGCCGAGTTTACCATCGGCATGTTCATTGCGGAAACGAGAAACATTGCCAGGAGCCATGAAACCCTGAGACAGGGGAAATGGGTCGATGAATACTATATCTATGAAAAAAGTGAGTTCGAACTGTCCAGCAAAGTAATTGGACTGATCGGATATGGCAATATAGGCGAGAAAGTATGCCGACTACTGAGCAGCTTTGGCAGCCGTGTTCTGGTATACGATCCATATATAGACAAATTGGACAGTCCAAATGCTGAACTTGTAGATCTGCCCACATTGTTGTCTGCGTCTGATATAATATCTTTGCACATGAGGGTTACTTCCGAGACCGCGGGGATGGTCAATATGGAATTGTTAAAAAAGATGAAGCCTTCGGCTATCCTAGTCAATACGGCTAGGGGGCCCCTTGTCGATTATGACGATTTATACATTGCCTTAAAGGAAGGCGTCATCGCAAGGGCTGCTCTTGACACCTTTGATGTGGAACCGGTCTCGCCGGACAATCCCCTTCTGAAGCTGGACAATGTGACCCTGACCAATCACATTGCCGGAGCTTCCCGAAATGCGGCACATATTTCGGCCAATATTATGGCAACGGATTTAAGGGCATATCTGGAAGGTAAAGAAGTCAAGAACCTGTTGAACCGCGACTACCTTCGAAAGGCAAAATAACAATTCGTGGGCCGGATAAAATCAAATAATTATTATTGATGATAAGCCGGTGCGGGAAGCAGGGCAGCATGGCCCGTCCGGAATAAAAATAAAAAATAGCAATTGCTAATGGCGATCGAAATCCGGACGATGCAGTTAATAAATTGTTCAGTGTCCGAAATGATATTATTTGCCGATAGTGGTTTAGGGTAAAAGACAAAAATAATTTGTAGAGCATGTAAAAATACAAAATAATTATTGCTGATAGCGATTCTAATAGTGATCAAAATCCGGCCGATGCAGTTAATAAATTGTTCAGTGTCCGAAATGATATTATTTGCCGATAGTGATTTAAAATGGTAAAAGACAAATACAATTTGTGAACATATAAAAATGTAAAAAATTATTGCCGATAGCGATCTGAAACAATAAAGGAGGTTGACTTATATGTTAATGAAGAATGAAAGGGAAGCAATCGTTGAATACTGCGTTAAATTGCTTGAGCACGGTCTGACCAAGGGAACGGGAGGCAATATAAGCATCTATGACAGAAAGGAAAAGCTAATGGCAATCAGTCCCAGCGGTTTGGATTATTATGAAACAAAGCCGGAGGACGTAGTTGTCATGGACTTGGCTGACAATATAATTGAAGGTCGCAGGAAACCTTCGTCAGAGTATAATCTGCACCGTATTTTCTATGTAAATCGCGAAGACTGTAACTCTGTAGTCCATTGCCATTCCATGTATTCGGCAGTATTGGCCTGTCTGCGTTGGAAGATACCTGCAAGCCACTATATGATCGCATTAGCCGGAAAAGATGTAAGATGTGCCGAGTATGCCACCTTTGGGACACCGGAGCTTGCAGAAAATGCATTTGAAGCCATGAAGGATAGAAAAGCAGTTCTGTTGGCGAATCACGGGCTGCTGGCTATTGCATCCGATTTACCGAATGCTTTCAACATTGCAGAAGAAATCGAATTTTGTGCTGAGATCTACTACAAGACGAAATGCGTCGGCGAGCCTTTCATACTGTCCGATGAAGAGATGGAATTGATGGACTATAAATTTAACCATTATGGAAATGTTCAAAAATAGCAACCGGCAGCTATCGTCCAAACGCTTAACTATCCATGGTATAACTCCAAGGTGTGACAAAAGTGCTTAATTTACCCTAATAGGAGTCCATTTAAAATACTTAATTCCCCCGTGGATAAGTTCATTTAGAATGTATAATCCCCCATGGATAAGCTCATTTTAAATCCTTAGCACCCACTGAGATAAGTCCATTCAAAATGCTTAACTCTCCTCAATATAAATCCATTACTGAAAAACCCGATTGCCCTCCGCAATCGGGTTTTTCAGGCCAGATGCCACTTGGCCCTGCGCTCAAAATTTGAGGTAATGTGTGGATTATTACGATGAACAGGGAGGAAATCAGCTGATTCTGCTCAAAATTTGAAGTAATGTGTGGATTAGTTCCATATATTCCCACAGCATTCACACACTACTTCGTTTTTTGCACAGCTATGTTTTCTCCAAAGATTCCCACTTCATCTACCGACTCGCCCCCATTCTGTATTTTTTGCACAACTATGTTTTTTTAAAGGCGCCAAGGGAAGATTTGACACGAAGCAATGGTGTTGTCCGGGCTGTTTTGATCTATTGACAAATGTTTGCATACTATTATACAGTTAGTAAACTGCGAGGCAGTAGAATTTGGAGGCAGCAAGTAATATGAAAAAGAGTATTGGTTCAAAAAGTATCGTGTTTCCTACGCCAGTGTTTATCATTGGCACTTATTGCGAAGATGGAAGAGCTAACGCAATGAATGCTG
>CAYYHH010000144.1:0-5417 GCA_964471645.1 uncultured Oscillospiraceae bacterium | reverse complement strand
GAAAGAACGCATTTTAATGGAAAAAGCGGAAGAGCAGCAAGTAGTCGAACGCTATATAGAAGATGATCGGATTTGCTTTGAGGCTTTGGGCGAGATTGCCCCCTTTGTGAGAAAAACGCTGCTGCGGTGGTTGATGAAAGCTTTGCTGAACAACGGTGAGCCGGTGGCCACAGAATACGGCAGGAAATATCAGCTGATTAACATAAAAGAAAAAAGGCGATGCATCATAAATTGCCATGACGGGGATTTCGAAATGCCTGCATTTGTGTTGTTGTTTGAGGGGGCATAAAGTGAGAGAAGAACTGGAGCTTTTAAATCGTCGCTGGATAATAAAGAGACAAGACCCGGAGATGTACTTCAAAATAAAGGACAGGCTGGAGGAACTTCGGATCTTTTTTCGGGAAAAGTGCGGCTATCAAATAATAATCAATCCCCTGCTGGTAAAATTGGAAAAAGTGCCCGGTAAAGCGGAAAGCTGGATGGGCATAGAAGCCTTTGAAGATCAAAGGGATTATATTTTGCTGACATTGGTGCTGATGTTTCTTGAAGAAATGGAAAACGAAACTCAATTCGTCCTTGGGCAATTGACGGAATACATTTCGGATCATTCACCTAAATTTGCATCAGTTGACTGGACTGTTTACGGTCACAGAAGATCACTGATTCGAGTTATCAGGTTTTGCGTCGAAGAGGGAATGATAGTGGTTACCGACGGTGATGACAGGGGATTCAGCCTGTCGGAAATGGCAACTGAGGTGTTGTATGAGAATACCGGAGCATCGAAGTATTTCATGCGGCGTTTTAATTTTGAGCTGGGCGCCGTAAAATCTGCTAAAGAGTTAGAGGAAATGGAATGGCTGTCCGATGAAAGGGACAGAGGACTTGTCAGGCGCCACAGGGTGTACAGAAAGCTCATTTTATCTCCGGTGGTATACGATGAAGGTGAAGAGGATGCGGATTATCTCTATATTAAAAATCAGCGGGGGATCATAGAAAGCGATATGGAAAAACACTTGGACATGTCCTTCCATCTTCATAAAAATGGTGCTTTAGCGGTGGCTCGGGAAGGGATGATGATACAAGATCGCTTTCCTGATCGAAAGAATATATCGGATATAGTGCTGCAGCTGTGTGCATTGGTGCGCGATAAAGCTGAAGCCGAAGGCTGGAAGCGGCAGCCATCTGATGCTATTGTCCTCTCCGGAAACAACTGGTACAAGCTGGTTGAAACTTTGCGCAATGAATTGCGGTCAGGATGGAGCAAACGCTTTCGGGAAGAACTGACGGTGCGCCAGCTTCTTGAGGAAATCAACGAGACTATGGAATCTTTTAATATGATAGAAATAAGAGAACTATCTAATGAGGTGGTTTTGCTGCCCGTAATCGGTAAAATGGTCGGGAAATATCCGGAAGATTACGAAGCAAAGCAATTCGGGAGCGAAGAACCGGAAGATTACGAAGCAAAAAATTTTGAGAGGGTAGAAGATGGAACACTGGAAGGTTAATCGTGCAGGATTGATAAATTTTTGGTATTACGACGAAGCAGAGTTTCAATTTGAGGACGGAAGGATGCTTTTAAGGGGTGCCAACGGATCGGGGAAATCCGTTACCATGCAGAGCCTTATTCCGCTTTTGTTTGATGGAAACAAATCTCCTGAGCGCATCGATCCCTTCGGTTCCAGGGCTCGAAGGATGGAATCGTATCTTCTCAGCGAAGGCCTCGAAGCGGAGGAGCGGACCGGATATTTATACTTGGAATTTGCAAAGCCCGGGGCAGGAAGATTTCTTACTGTCGGCATGGGTATGCGCGCGCGTAAAAACATGCCCCTGCATACGTGGTATTTCATCGTCCGCGACAATTCAAGGATTGGAAAGAACCTGGATTTTCAGCTTTATAGGGACATTGGCGAAAAAATACCCCTGACTGAAAGGGAGTTGAGAAATAAGCTGGGCGAGTTGAACTCCGTTTACGCCCTGCAAAAGGAATACAAGGCTGCTGTAAATGAGGTGCTGTTCGGATTTCAGGACCTGACGGATTTTGACGAGCTTATCGAGCTTTTGATACAGATAAGAAGTCCAAAGCTGTCCAAGGAATTTAAACCTACCACCATGTATGAAATAATGCAAAACTCCCTTATAACTCTTTCCGACGATGATCTCAGACCTATGTCCGAAGCTATCGAATACATGGATGAAATAAAGCTGAAGGTAGAAGCTCTGGAGGAATCAAAGCGAGCTCTTTCAAGGATTTCAGCTGCTTACGACCGGTATAACACACATTTTTTAGCATTGAAAGCCAGGAACTATATTAAGGAAGCAATGGCCTTAGAAGAATCCGAAAGCTCGCTGGCCAAGGTCATTGATGATTTGGAAATTTACCGGGAAAACCACAGGGTCAAAGGTGAGGAAAAGACAAATCTGGAGATGGAGCTGGAGGGGCTCAAGGCGGAGCAGGACAGCCTTGCCTCCCATGATATACGACGGCTTATGTCGGAGAAACTGACAGGGGAGCAAGAGAAAGCAGTATTGGAGGATCAGCTCAGGGCTAAAGATTCGAGGAATACCCGAGATCAGGACATGCTGAGGGAACTGGACGGTCGAATAAGAGAAAACCGCATCGACTTAGAGCTGCTGCAGCAGGAAATAGGTAAGCACTTAAAGGACATGGAAGAGGCATCTATTGAATCGGCTTTTGACGATGAGCATGGATTCTTCCAAGACGACTATTTAAAATCCGAAGGGGGATTCTCCTTTGCATTCTTGGACAGCCAAATGAAGAAATATACAGAAAGACTTAAAAAAGGAGAAGCGCTGCTTTCTGAATATGAAAGGCTGAATAAAGAATATCATGAAATCCAAAACCAGGTAGACAGTTTAAAACAGGCGAAGGACAGAAGTGAAAGGGCGCTCAAAGAAAGAGAACGTCTTCTATATGAAATCCAGGCGGAATTCGCGGAAAATTTGCAGGCTTGGGAAAAGCAAAACAAACATATAAAAGTAGACAATTCTCTGATGGAGGTTGCCACAGGCAGAGTATTTCTGTACAACAATCCTTATGGATTTCACGATATAAAGCAACCTGTTGCAGAGGCATATAGCCGGCGACTTGCAGAAAATGAATACGAAAGGGTGCATACGGTCGAAAAACTAGAAGATGCAGAGGCTTTTCTAAAGGAAAAACGGGAAGAAAAACAGGATCTGATCAAAGCAAAAGACGCTCAGCCGGCAAGGGATGCCAAGGTTATAAAAAACCGCGAAGGTTTGAGCCTGGCGGGAATTCCCTATATGCCACTTTACATGGCATTTGAGTTCGACAGTGATTGTTCGGAAAATTTGAAAAACACCATAGAAGAAGCCCTTTTGGATCTGGGAATTTTAGATGCTTTGGTCATCGACCCGGTACACCGGGAAAAAGCGCTTAAAGCTGCGGACATGGGTGCGGGCGACAAATATATCTTTGCAAATCCCGGATATTTCGGCCATGATATTTCTGCATATCTCAAGGTGGGAAATGACGAAGGGGCGGTGGCTCGTGAAATTATCGAAGAGATATTGAGAAGCATCTGGCTGACACCAGATGATGCCAGGCTGTTCATAACCGAAGAAGGTCATTATGGGCTCGGCATCGTGGAGGGCAGAACCTCCGGTGAGTATCAATCGAAGTTTTTAGGTCGCCTGGCACGCAAGCGCTATAAGGATGAACTAATAGCACTTTTGGAAGAAGAAATCAGCGGAGCCAAAACACTGTGCGGACAGCTGCGGCAAAAGCTGGAGGATAACGCTGCCGAGCGCAAGCAGACGGAAGAAGAGTGGGCTTGTTTTCCCGCCGAGGATGATTTGAAAACCGCCTTCGACGAACAAAAACTTGCCGGAGAAGAAGATGATCGGATCAGACGAAACCTTGCGCTGGAAATGGAGAAAGGCGAAGCGTGTTACCAAGCGGCAAAAGAAAAAAGCCTTGAGATTGCGGAAGGATTAAAGAGGATCCACTTGACCGCCACCTCTGCAGCTTACCGTGAAGCTCTGGATTACATGGGAGACTATTCGGAAGCCTTGAACAACCTTCGCATAGCGGATAATAAGAAGGGTTATAAAATAGAAACAGCGACATCTTTGGAAAATCAGCATGAAGATCTGGCAATGCGAATTTCCGAGGCTTCGGAAGAAATCGACAGAATGGGGAGGCAGCTGAGAAAGCTTTTGACCAGATTGGACGACATCAGTGAACAGCTGGCTGTTTCGAGCAATGTTGAAATTATTCAAAGAATGGAGTACGTAGAAGGGCGCATGCTGGAAATCCCCAAGGAAATCAGCAGACTTTCTGAACTTTGCGGAAATCTGAAAGCTCAGGCGGATAATCTGGAAATCCGCAAGGCCGGCGAGGAAAGCAATGTAAAAAACAGGATGGTAAAGGCAGAGATTTTTGCCCGTATATTTGAAGCGGAATACGAACTGTTTTATGTAGAAAAGCGTGATAAGGAAACAGCTGATGAAGCGGCAGGTTATCAAGGGGCGCGGGATTCAGGCCGGTTGGCAACTGCAAAGCGTATCCTGAAGGGTTACGGACCCGCCCTTGAAGAAAAGAAAACTACAGGCAAAAGGGCCGAAGAGCTGCAGGAAGTTTTCAATTATCAATCGGGAGTTTTGCTCGAATATAATATGAAGCGCATAGACCTTTTTTCTAGGCTTTTGGATTGGGATTCCTATGATTGGGAGGAGCTTGATCTTTCCTTTGAAGAGGTGCTGGGCCAAACACAGAGGATGGATATCCGAGGAAAATTCATGGGCAAAGAGGTGCGTTTCTACCAACTGTCGGGAATTGTGGATGAGCAGATTGAAGAAAACAGATTCCTTCTGGACGAGCAGGATCGCAGGCTTTTCGAAGATATACTGATTAACTCCATCAGCCGCAAGATTAGGGCAAAAATTGAGCACAGCAAAAGATGGGTGGACATGATCAATAAGCTTATGCAGGGCATGAACACTTCCAGCAGCATCTCATTCAGCCTGGGATGGACAGAGAAGAGGGCCCAGGGTGAGAACCAGCTTGGAACGAAGGAGCTTGTGGATATTTTAAGGACCGATCAGAATCTGCTGACCCAGGCCCACAAAAACAAAATGATGGAGCATTTCAGGTCGAAAATACAGGAATCCAAGCTGCGCTCTGCCGATCAGACAGATCACAGGAGTTTTTTGACGATAATGAAGGAAATTCTGGATTACAGGCAGTGGTTTGAGTTCCGACTTTTCTACCGAAAAACAGGAGTCGACAGAAAAGAAATGACGAATACCGCTTTTTATACCTTCAGCGGCGGCGAAAAGGCCATGGCCATGTATGTTCCGTTGTTTGCCGCAGTTTATGCAAAGTACCAAGGAGGGGCCCCGGATTCTCCAAAGGTGGTTTCCCTTGATGAAGC
>CAYYHH010000143.1:0-5449 GCA_964471645.1 uncultured Oscillospiraceae bacterium | reverse complement strand
GGAATCTTTGTCAAGCGGAAAACAGAAGATTCTGGAAATAAATTCTTCGCACTAATACAATAGTCAGATAACGGCTGGCAATCTTTAACCATCAAAATCCGAAATATCTTATCGCGCTTTCAAATAGCTTCTGTTCCTTGTCGCCGGGGACATTTTTGTAGAGGTGACTGCCCTTTCTTTCGGAATGTCCCATCTTACCGAGGATCAAGCCATCCGGGGAGGTAAGGGCCTCGATTGCCATGGCGGAGCCCGTAGGATTGAATCGGATATCCATAGTGGGTGCCCCGGCCGGATCTACATATTGGGCGGCTATTTGATCGTTTTCTAAAAGTTGATTCAACAATGCAGCGCTTGCAACGAAGCGGCCTTCGCCGCAGGCCAGCGGGATCGTATGAATATCCCCGACTTTGCAATTCATGAGCCAGGGGGAATTGGTTGAAGCTACACGGGTGCGGACCAGCATGGATTGATGACGCCCTATAGTGTTTGTTGTAAGGGCAGGCGAATCCGGTGTTTTATCCGAAATCTCGCCGTAAGGCAGAAGACCGCATTTGAGCAAGGCCTGAAAACCGTTGCCCAGGCCCAACATCAGACCGCGGCGGACCCGGAGAAATTCTTTCAGCTCATCAGCAACCCTTGGATTTTTTAAGAAGTTGGAAATGAATTTGGCGGACCCATCGGGTTCATCGCCGCAGGATGCTCCGCCGGGAAGAATAATTATCTGCGAATCGCGTATTTGTTCAGCAAGCCGACTGTACGAATCCTTGATGTCGGAAGGCGTGAGGTTTCGGATTACCATTATCTCCGGACGTCCACCGGCCAGTTCAACGGCTTTTGCGGCATCATATTCACCGCAGGTGCCGGGGAATACAGGAATCAGGACTTTTGGCCGACTCCCGGTGAAACCGGATTTCTGAGGTTGATTTTCGGAAGGTGTCTTTTCAGCGACAGCCTTTTCAGCAGCTGCCTTCACCTCCATAAAACTATCAGACCTATCCCGGATCAGGGGCTCCTGATCGACTTTGGTAGGGAAGACAGGTTCCAGTTTCCCATTATACAGATTTCGGATCTGCCCGAGATCGATTTTTTCCTCACCGATCTTCAAGCAGAATTCATCGATTGTCGTACCGACAAGCACCCCCGCGGACACTTCGGAAGGCGACAGTTTCCCGCCATCCAGTTCCAGTAAAAAGGCCCCGTAATTGTAATCGAACAGCTCAGAAAGATCATAATCAGGGGAGAAGTTCAGCCCGATTCTGTTTCCCAGGGACATTTTAAATATTGCTTCGGCACAACCGCCTCCGGTAAGCGCAAAGGCGCTAAGAACCTTCTTATCTTTAATAAGTTGTTGAACAGTCTCGAGACAATATGCCAGGCTATCCCGTGCCGGCAGTCCGTTGTCCTTATATTCGGGAGCCAGGAGCACGACCGGATCACCGCTTCGCTTGAATTCGGGGGAAATGACATTATCGCCATCGCAGACCGAAACCGCAACGGAAACCAAGGTCGGCGGCACATCTAAATTTTCAAAGCTCCCGGACATGGAATCTTTACCGCCGATGGCGGCGATACCAAGATCTTTTTGCGCAGACAGGGCGCCCAAAAGGGCTGTGAAAGGCTTGCCCCAGCGGAGGGGATCATCCCCCGGTTTTTCAAAGAATTCCTGGAAGGAAAGCCAGCAATTATCGATATCGGCCCCGCATGCAACCAGTTTGGCCACAGACTCAATTACCGCGAAGTAGGATCCTGAAAATTGATCAGCTTCAAGCAGATAAGGATTAAAACCGAAGCTCATAACCGAGCAGGTAGATGTATCACCGTTTAATACCGGGAATTTTGCGGCCATGACTTGGGCGGGAGTCTCCTGATGATAACCTCCGAAGGGCATGAGCACGGTCCCGGCTCCCGCGGTGGAATCAAACCCATCGATAAGTCCCTTTTGTGAACAGAAATTCAAGTCGGTGACGAGTTTCTCAAAACAAACAGAAAGCTTTTCCGCAATTGGGGTATCTGCTTTCAAATCAAAATTGCCGAAGCAATCTGAGAACTGGCCGACTGCGGCTGGTTTTCCGCATCTTTGATCCGGAACCGCAACCTTTGTATGTTTGTTCGTACCGTTGGAATTCAGAAATTCGCGTGACAGATCCACAATGACCTTCCCTCGCCAACTCATGGCCATGCGGCCGGTGTCGGTAACCCTGGCTATAAGACTGGCTTCAAGGTTTTCCTCTCCCGCATATTCAATGAACAGATCGATGTTTTCCTGTGATACGACCACCGCCATCCTTTCCTGGGATTCGCTGATGGCCAGCTCTGTACCGTCAAGCCCGCCATATTTTGCGGGAACGGCATCAAGGTCTATTTCAAGACTGTCAGCCAATTCGCCAACGGCAACAGAAACGCCTCCGGCACCGAAATCATTGCAGCGTTTTATCAGCCTTGTTACTTTTTCTTTCCGGAATAGTCGCTGGATTTTACGCTCTTCCGGAGCATTTCCCTTTTGGACTTCGGCGCTGCTTTCTTCCATAGATGAAATGCTGTGGGATTTTGATGATCCCGTTGCACCTCCGCAACCATCTCTGCCTGTTCTGCCTCCCAGCAGAATAACGCCGTCACCGGGCTTTGGAACATCTCTGACCACGTAACTTGCAGGCGCCGCGGCAAGTACCGCACCCATCTCCATGCGCTTGGCAGCGTAACCGGGATGGTATACTTCCGTTACGAGACCCGCAGCCAGACCTATCTGGTTTCCGTAAGAGCTGTAGCCCCGGGCAGCCGTCCTGACGAGCTTCCTTTGAGGAAGTTTGCCGGGAATGGTTGCATCCGCCGGGGTAAACGGATCTGCGGCCCCGGTTATCCGCATGGCCTGATATACATAAGCCCGCCCGGAAAGGGGATCTCTTATGGCACCGCCGAGGCACGTAGCTGCCCCGCCGAAGGGCTCGATCTCCGTGGGGTGATTGTGCGTTTCGTTTTTAAACATGAGAAGCCATGGTTGTATCTCGCCGTCAACATTCACGTTTACTTTGACGGAACAGGCATTGACCTCTTCGGATTCATCCAGGGTTGTCAAAACGCCGGTTTTCTTTAGGTATTTGGCCCCGACAGTGGCGATATCCATAAGGGTAACGGGTCTGTCCCCGCGGCCTGCCGCAAGACGCATATCTAAATAATCCTTGTATGCTTCTTTTACCCGGTTGTCATTTATGGATAATGAATCTATGTGAGTGAGAAAGGTCGTGTGACGGCAGTGATCCGACCAATAAGTATCGATCATTCGTATTTCTGTCAAAGTAGGATCCCTGTCTTCTGAACGGAAATAATCTCTGCAGAATTCTAAGTCCTCGCAATCCATCGCCAACCCGTATTCCGACAGGAAATTATTCAGATCTTCACCTTCCATATTGCGAAAACCCTTTAATACAGTTACATCTTCGGGTTCTTCATAATCTTCAGCCAGGGTGGTAAACGGATACGGATGGGTTTCGCGGCTTTCTATCGGATTTATAAGGTATCCCTTGATAGCCCTCAGGTTATCCTGTGAAAGCAGGCCGTCCAGTAAATATATTCGTGCTGTACGCACAAGGGGAAGGTCCCCCATCGACAACAGCTGAATGCACCGGGCGCAGGAATCCGCACGCTGATCGTATTGACCGGGGAGGTATTCGACCGATATAGTATGGTCGGCTTTGGGCAATTCATCATAAGTCAAATCGGTTTGGGGATCGCTAAAAATCGTGTCCTTGCATTTATCAAACAGCTTGCTGTCTATTCCTTCCACATCATACCGATTGATGATGCGGAGAATTTTAAGCTCCGGAATCTTCAGAAAATCGCGGATTTCTGCGGCTGCATCGCGGGCTTCTGCCGCATATTCCTTTTTCCTCTCAACATAAATACGATATACAGCCATTGGCCATCATCCCTTTCTTTATAAACTAAGCGCTTTTTTGCCTATATCTTTCCTGTAATGTATTCCTTCAAAGCAGATTTTCTCTATTTCGGCATATGCCTTCTTCACCGCAGCACTAAGATCGTCGCCCGTACAGGTTACGCCCAGGACCCTTCCGCCGGAGGTAACAAGTCCTTCTCCCGAGCGTTTGGTGCCTGCGTGGTAGACAGAAGCACCATCGAGCCGCCCGTCGATGAGTCCGTGAATAGGAATGCCTGTTTTATAGGCACCCGGATAGCCGTCTGACGCGGCAATTACGCAGCATGCAGCTCCCTGCCGGAAAGTGATTGAAATATCAGCCAGACGTTCTTCTGCTACTGCCTTCATAATGGTCAACAGATCGGTTTCCAGAAGGGGGAGGACCACCTGGGCTTCAGGATCTCCGAACCGACAGTTGTATTCTATGACTTTCGGCCCGGCACCCGTAAGCATAAGTCCGAAGTAAAGGCAGCCTTTAAAAGGCCTTCCCTCGGCGTTCATTGCCTCCATGGTCGGCAGGAATATTTCTTCCATGCATTTTTGCGCTATTTGCTCTGTATAGTAAGGGTTGGGCGCAATGGTGCCCATACCGCCGGTATTCGGTCCCATATCTCCGTCCAATGCCCTTTTGTGATCCATGGAGGAAACCATCGGAATCAGGGTTTTTGAATCGGTAAACGCCAGAACTGACACTTCCGGCCCTGTTAAATATTCTTCAACTACGATCTTATTACCGCTGTCCCCGAATAAACGCTGCGTCATAATGCTGTGGATCGCATTTTCGGCTTCATTTAAATCATTTGCGATGAACACGCCTTTGCCAAGGGCAAGCCCGTCGGCCTTTAAAACGATGGGGAATCGATCATTGCTTTTAATATAGGCGACTGCCTGGGCCGCATCATTAAAAATCTCATATCCGGCGGTGGGTATCCCATATTTATTCATAAGATCTTTGGCAAAAGCTTTGCTGCTTTCGATGGTTGCCGCAGCAGCATCCGGACCAAAAGTCGGAATGCCAGCTCCCAAAAACTTATCAACGGCACCTTTTGCCAGAGGGTCATCGGGACCGATCACCGCAAAATCCACGTGATTACGCAAAGCGAACCCAACCGCATCGTCTATATCCATGGCGCTGATATTTTCACAGTGGGCATCGAAGGAGATCCCTCCGTTTCCCGGCAGGGCATATATGACATCGACTAAAGGATTTTCCATGAGCTTTTTAATTATAGCGTGTTCGCGTCCGCCGCCGCCAAGTACTAATAATTTCATGTCCATACCTCCTAGTGGTGGAAAAGACGCAGCCCCGTAAAGGCCATGGTTATTCCCAGGGCATCACAGGCATCTATGATCATCTGATCCCTCACTGAACCGCCGGGCTGCGCTATATAACTGACACCGCTTTTGCTCGCCCTTTTAATATTATCATCGAAGGGGAAAAATCCGTCGCTGGCCAAAGACACGCCGGTCACGTCATTAAGCCATTCTTTTCTTTCCTCGAAAGTCAAGGGTTCCGGC
>CAYYHH010000142.1:0-5468 GCA_964471645.1 uncultured Oscillospiraceae bacterium | reverse complement strand
ACGCATGATTGAGGAGGATGCAGGAGGCGTTGACTCCGCCTCCGCCTCCGCCCTACCTCACCTCATCCTTCGCCCCCGCCACCGATCTCTTCGCTTCGGTGGCTTTACTTTTGCTGTATTACTGTTATAATGGTTTATTATGAATAGAAGCAAGAAAAATATCAAATCAACATTATTAATAGCAGTATTGGTTTTAAATCTGGTAGCATTAACAGTTTTAGCCGGGTGTTCACAGCAGCAGGGTGCCACCGCATCAGCCGCGGGAAAATCCGATGGGGATACGATCAGAATCGGAGTGTTCCAACCTCTGTCGGGTGATGATGAAGAAAATGCAAAGTCGGAAATCGCCGGGATAGAGCTTGCTCACAAACTCTATCCCTACGTGTCCGGTAAACAGGCAGAGTTGGTTTATGCAGATAACAAGTCAGACACAACATCGGCACAGTATGCGGCTCAAAAACTGATCAACCGGAATGTCGATATAGTATTAGGCAGTTACGGGAATCTTCTGAGCATGACCGGGGGAGAATATTTCAAAGATGCCGAAATACCGGCGATTGCCATAACATGTACGAACCCTTTGGTGACAAAGGGGAATCCCTACTATTTCAGAATAAACATTGTGGATTCCTTTCAGGGGACTATGGCAGCAAAATATGTCTATGAGGAACTGGATCAAACCAAGGCCATTGTGCTCAAGCAGGCTGAAGATGACTACGGCAGCGCGCTTTCACAGGAGTTTTCAGACAAGCTGGAATCGCTGATCAACGGCGATACAGGGAAAGCCGAGGTCACCATTACGATTGAGTATAAAAAGGGTACCGAAGATTTTAAAAGACAATTGAATAAAATCAAGGAATCCGATGCGAAGGTTGTATTTCTCCCGTGTCCGGCAGCGGAAGCGGCAGAAATCATTAAGCAGGCCAAACAATATGGCCTGGATGTGCTGTTTATCGGTACGGATCTATGGCACCACGAGGATTTCATAGAACTGGGTGGAAATGCGGTGGAAGGAGCTGTATTTACGACCTTTTTCGACTCAGAGCATACGGTAACCGATAAAACAGATGAGTTCCTTTTGGCTTACAGGAAAGAATATGGAAATGACACCCCTGAAACGGGTATAGCCTTGGGGTTCGATGCATATCTGCTGGCGATCCATGCTATTGAAAACCAAATGGAAAATCAAACAGGCAACCTGAGGGATTCTTTGGCGGCTATCAGAGAATATGCCGGGGCAACAGGCAGTATTACTTTCGACGAAAACGGAGACCCGATAAAATCCATTATGATAATGACGATAGAAAATGGGGAATATCATCACAAATATACTGTTGAACCCCAGTGGAATTGATTACTGCCGGATATCTGGTACCGGAAAAAGTTTTTCAGCTTTAAGGCGGCAAATATATAAAATCCAAACAGGATAAAATCCCGTTTAAATAAAAGGAGAAAAAACATGGAAGAAAAATTAAGAGCAGCAATTGAAGACATCAGACCGTATTTGCAAGGCGACGGCGGAGACGTTGAGTTTGTCGCATATACCGAAGATAAAATGGTACAGGTCAAGCTGAAGGGGGCTTGCAAAGGATGCCCACATTCCCAGATGACCATAAAAGGCGGGATCGAAAGAATATTGAAAGAGCAATTTCCCGAAATTGCGGGAGTTGAGGCAGTATAATCGCAGACGGCGGTTACAAGTCAGCGGTAAGTATACGGCGACGACCGCAGTCAGCAGTTAGCAGTTATGATGATATGACACCAATAACACAAACAAGAATGAATAAAAGAGGAGCCGCGGAGCGAGCAAAGAAGCGAAACCGTGTCCTCATTGTTGTAATTATGTCAGCTTTGTTAATTACCGGCGCGCTTATGGCATTGCAGACGACGGAAGCGGGGGAGCAAATTGCCGGTTGGATAGGGCAGCGGATCCCATGGGCCGACGCGGAGAATCCACAGGGGGGAGATAACACCCAAGGGGGCGGCAGCGGGCAAGGGGAGAACAACCCGGCAACCGACAAACCGGTCAGTGGATCCGGGGCCAAGCATCCCTCATCTCCTGTTCATCTTTCAATCATATGCGTGGGTGATGTAATGGTTCACAAATCCCAGATAGCCAGCCAATATGACAGCGTTGGCAAAACTTACAACTACGATAATAATTTTCAGTACGTTAAGAAATATATTGAGGCAGCAGACCTGGCGCTTTGCAATGTAGAAACCACTTTTGCCGGCGGGACTCCCACAGGCTATCCCTCCTTCAATGCGCCTGATGCTTTGGCATACTCTCTTGCAAATGCGGGCTTTGATGTGGGTCTTACGAGCAATAACCATGCCTACGATAAAGGCCTGCAGGGAATGAAGCGCACCCTGAGAGTGTTGAGAAAAGCGGGGTTAGCCACTGTAGGAACAAGGTTTACGTGGGAGAGAAATTATGCGATCATGGATGTAAAGGGAGTCAAGATTGCAGTTATGTCATATACCTACGAGACCCCCAGCAACGGCGGGAAATCGACTATTAATGGCACAATACTTTCGGATCAGGCAAAAAGTATGATCAACAGCTTTAATTATGAGATTTTGGACAGCGAACTGGAAATAATTCAATCGGATATCCAATCGGCTCGCAAGGATGGCGCTGACATCGTTGTATGCTATTACCACTGGGGTGAAGAATATGAGCGCAGCCCCAATATGTGGCAGGAATATATAGCTGAAAAAACCGTGGAAATGGGTGTCGATGTTATATTCGCATCCCATCCCCATGTGCTACAGACTGTTGATATTATAAAAAGCAAGGCGGGTAAGGAAGTTCCGGTCTTTTATTCCATGGGTAATTTTCTGTCAAACCAGAGGGCAGAAACGCTCAACAACAGATTTACAGAACAAGGAATGATTGCCAGGGTGAACCTGGAGTTTGATCCGAAAACCGGGGAGACGACTTTGACAGGCGCGGACGCGATGAAAACCTGGCTCGACAAATTCAAGGCGAAGGGCAAGGATGTTTATGCCATAGTGCCGCTTGACGACCAGCTGGAAAACAACGAGGCGCTGAAGGCGTCAGGACATCTGCAACGAGCCAGACAGGCCTCCGACGATGCGGAAGCTGTGCTGGGGCGGGATTACGTTTGGAAGTAGCAATATCCGGACTGGCAGTGAATGTGTAAAGGTACCAACGCAATTGTCATTTGTATGGGGGCAAAAGGGCATATAAATGAACAAAAGTGCAAGAAATTTAATGGCGTGTGGATATATATAACGACAACAACCAGTTATTCGTATTTATGCGAATATATATACAAATTCCGCTCATTTATTCCGACATAATACCACATAAGTCGATTTTTTGCTCAAAAACAGGGCTAAAACCTCATAATCAGTAAACTGAGTAACATTGGGTAGGGAGATCTGCCTACCAGTACCTATAGGAGGATTTATATATGGCAATTTCAGTACTGCCCGTAAGGGGCACAAGGGATTATCTGCCGGAGGAGATGAGAGTCAGGGACGCAGTGAAGGCCATTATTTTGAGAAGCTACGAGAACAGCGGCTTTTCCAAAATACAGACTCCCATGCTCGAGGACATAGACCGATTGGACAAGAGCGATGGCGGGGAAAACCTCAATATGATATTCAGAATCCTGAAAAGAGGACAAAAACTGGATCTGAACAAAGAAGACATTCATGAGAAAGATCTGACAGATATCGGGCTGCGTTTCGATTTGACCCTGCCTTTAAGCAGATATTTTGCCAATAACAGATCAAAGCTGCGGGTGCCATTTAAAGTTATCCAAATAGGACAGGTGTTCAGAGCCGAAAGGCCGCAAAAGGGCAGGCTCAGGCAGTTCTATCAGTGTGACATCGATATTATCGGAGATTCCTCGCCGGAAGCGGAGATAGAGCTGATTCATACTACAGCAAAAACATTGATGGAACTGGGGTTTGATGATTTTACCGTACGCATCAACGACAGGCGCATTCTTTTCGATATGATCGAATCCGCGGGTTTCCCAAAGGAAGAAGTGCTGTCGGTTTGCATTACATTTGACAAATTAGATAAAATAGGCATTGACGGTGTAAACAAAGAACTGCTGGAAAAAGGGTACGCTGCAGATGTGGTCAAACAATTCATTGAAACAATTGAAGCGGATCAAACCGGAGGAGTCTCGGAAATGGCCGGCTACAGCACCGATGCTGCGGCCATAGATCAGATGAAATACATCATAGAGAGCGTCGAAAAACTGGCAAAGGGGAGATATCGCATCGAATATGACAAATCCCTTGTCCGGGGAATGGGGTATTACACCGGGACCATATTCGAAGTGGTAAGTCCCAAGTTCAACAGCTCCATTGCAGGGGGCGGAAGATACGACAAAATGATAGGCAATATGATAGGTGAAGACGTCCCTGCCGTGGGCTTTTCCATAGGATTCGAGAGGATAGCGGAGATCCTGCTTTCAGGAGAAGAAATAAGCTTCGGATCTGTGGGAAAAAGGTTGGCATTGCTTTATGACAAGTCGGATAATTTCGTTGAAGTTGTGGAGAAATCCGACGAGTTGCGAAACAAGGGTTACGATGTATGTGTTATGGTAAAGGCGAAGAAACTGGGACGTCAACTCAATTCCCTGGAGGGAGAGGGCTTTGACGCGGCTGTTATTTTCGGACGGGAAGAGATAAAGGAGCTGAGCGGGGCCTCAGAGTGAAAAAATGGGATATTTAGAAAGAATCGATGCGTTCAGGGATGACATGATAAGGGATCTTAAAGGACTGATTGCCATACCCGGTGTTGCCGGGGAGCCACAAGGGGATATGCCCTTTGGAGCAGATGTGCACAGGGCCTTTATGTATATGCTTAAGCTGGGTGAAGAAGCGGGCTTTGAAACGTTGAACGTGGATAATTACGGAGGTCACATCGAATTCGGAGGCTGCCTCTGTGATGAGGAGGGCAATACAATCGGCAGAACAGATGATGCCATGGCCATCCTGACTCATTTAGATGTGGTGCCTGCAGGCTCCGATTGGAATTATCCGCCTTTCGAAGGTCACGTGGAGGACGGGCGAATATACGGCAGGGGAACCATCGATGATAAGGGGCCTACTATAGCTTCGTTTTATGCTATGAAAGCGCTTAAAGAAGAAGGTTTTATGCCAAAAAAGAGAGTGCGCCTTATATTGGGTCTCGATGAAGAGGCAGGGACCGGATGGAAGGGCATGGAGGCCTATTTTGAAAAAGTTGAAAAACCGCTCTTTGGATTTACTCCCGATGCGGAATTTCCTGCAATCCATGGAGAAATGGGAATATTGATATTCGAATTGGTAAAGAAACTGGATAAAAGCATAAGGCCGGGGGTGGAGCTCAGCAGTCTCACCGGAGGCAATGCCGCCAACATGGTGGCAGACCATGCAAGGGCTGTGCTCAGGGCCGATTCCTACGATGAAATAAGGGGAAAACTGGACGAATACCGCAA
>CAYYHH010000141.1:4616-5482 GCA_964471645.1 uncultured Oscillospiraceae bacterium | reverse complement strand
TTGGCCCCGCGCTCTGCTAAAATTTGTGCAACCCTGACCAGCTGTCCCGGTTTATCGGGTAACTCTACAGAAAAGCACATTATCCGGCCCCTGGTTATGAGACCCTGGTTGATTATCTCCGAGATCGTCAAAACATCGATATTTCCGCCGGTTATCAGGCTTACTATATTTTTCCCTTTTTCTGCTCTTTTTCTGAGTCCGGCCAGTGGAATGGCCCCGGCTGTTTCTGCAACGATCTTGTGCTTTTCAATGAGCAGGAGTACGGCTTCCATTATTTCTTTTTCTGTTACGGTTATTATTTCATCGACATATCTTTTGGTAAATGCGAAAGTGAGGTCGCCGGGTTGCTTTACCGCAACTCCCTCGGCTATGGTTTTCAGGGCGGCAAGGCGCGAAACCTGGCCTTCTTCAAGAGAAATCTTCATTGCCATGGCACCTACGGGAGCAACACCTATTACCTTTACGGAAGGATTGGCAGTTTTTATTGCTAAAGCGATTCCGGATATTAAACCGCCTCCCCCGATAGGCACCAATATCTCGTCTGCGTCCGGGAGCTCCTTTAAGATTTCAAGCCCGACGGTTCCCTGGCCGCATATTATATCGTAATCGTCAAAGGGATGCACAAAGGTGTAGCCATCCTTTTCTGCCAGCTCCATAGCATGTCGGTAGGCTTCGTCATATACATCGCCGTGAAGTACTACTTTGGAACCATATGCTTTCGTGGCATCGACCTTTAAAAGCGGCGTTACATTGGGCATGACTATGGTGGATTTGATTCTTTTTTCCCTGGCCGAGTACGCTACCCCCTGTGCGTGATTGCCTGCGGAAGAGGCGATGACACCATGACTTCTTTCTTCCTCAGTAAG
>CAYYHH010000141.1:3340-4606 GCA_964471645.1 uncultured Oscillospiraceae bacterium | reverse complement strand
ACGTTGGCGCCGTAGCCCTCGGTGGCCGCGACCTTGGCGATCGGCGTCGTGCGCGGCATGACGATCGTCGACCGCGCCTCGCCCGCCAGCGCGGCGTAGGCCACGCCCTGGGCGTGGTTGCCCGCCGAGGCGGCTATGATCCCCCGGGCCCGCTCTTCATCCGTGAGGGAGAGGATCTTGTTTGTAGCTCCCCTGATCTTGAAAGAGCCTGTCCTCTGCATGTTCTCAGGCTTCATATATACATTGCAATCGTGTTCCTGGCTGAAAAAATCGCTGTGTATAAGAGGGGTATCAAGGAGTACGGGTTTTAAATTCTCCGCGGCTTTCTCTATATTGGCTTTGTGATCTGCTTCCAGAAAGGTTCTGACATTATTGGAATCCATAGTAGCCTCCGTCTATCAGGGAATGCTCGTTCCCATTACTATAAATGAACCGTAATGAATAATATACAAAACAGTGTATAGCTTTTCTTTGAAATCGTCAAGAAATAATGTTACAATGCTTTGTATTGTTACTATCCACACCTGATCAGATTAGGGCGCATAATTCATACTTTGATATTGCACCAGGGAATTTCGTTTCTTCAGGTAACCTTGTATTAAACAGGAGGGAATAAAATTGAGCGTAAAAAGCTTTTATATACAGACTTTCGGATGCCAGATGAATGAGAGAGATTCAGAGACCCTTGCGGGGATGCTGACAGACATGGGTTATGCAGAAAGCCCGGAAAGAAACAGATCTGATGTAATTATTATCAACACCTGCAGTGTAAGGGACAATGCGGATAAACGGTTTTTTGGAACACTGGGCCAGTTGAAAAGAATAAAAACAGATAGACCCAATTTGATTGTGGCCGTTTGCGGATGCATGATGCAGCAGCAGCACATAATCGATACATTGAAATCAAAATATCCTTGGGTAGATCTAGTGTTCGGCACCCATAATATCCATGAGTTTCCTGTACTGTTGAAGAATACCCTTACTGAAAAGGAAAAGATAGTTGACGTTTGGGAAGGAACGGAAGATATAGTAGAGGGGCTTCCCGCGAAAAGAAAACATCCGCACAAAGCATATGTGAATATTATGTATGGATGCAATAACTTCTGTACCTATTGTATCGTACCATATACAAGGGGAAGGGAACGCAGCCGTGCACCGGAAAATATCCTGAATGAGGTATACGATTTAGTGGCGGGTGGGGTGAAAGAAATAACGCTTCTGGGTCAGAATGTCAATTCATATAAAGGCCGGAGATCGGCCGTGGGC
>CAYYHH010000141.1:0-3330 GCA_964471645.1 uncultured Oscillospiraceae bacterium | reverse complement strand
TTGCCGGGCTTATTCGTATGCTTGACCGGGTGGAAGACCTTGAAAGGATAAGATTTATGACTTCCCATCCGAAGGATATTTCGGAAGGACTGATTGAGGCCTACGGAAGCTGTGACAAGTTATGCCCCCATATACATCTTCCGGTCCAGTCGGGCAGCACGAGAATACTGACAAAAATGAACAGGAAATATACAAAGGAAGATTATTTGCGGATCGTTGATAAACTCAGAAGCAAATTGCCCGATATTGCAATTACTACTGATATAATTGTAGGTTTTCCGGGAGAAACTGAAGAGGATTTTGACGAAACTTTGAAATTGATCAAAAAGGTTGGCTTTGATTCGGCATTTACTTTCCTTTATTCCATCCGCAAAGGTACGCCCGCCGAAAACTATGATGATCAAATACCGGAAGCAGTCAAACACGAAAGATTCAACCGGCTGGTTGATACGGTCAATGCCATATCCGCGGAGAAAAACAAAGCGATTGTCGGCAGAGTTGAAAAAGTATTGGCGGAAGGTAAAAGCAAGACCGATCCGGATTTACTTACAGGCAGGACAGGCGGCAATAAATTGGTAAACTTTGTTTCTGAAAAGGATGTGTCCGGCCAGGTTGTTGATGTATCCATTACTCACAGCACAACATTCAGCCTTTCCGGTAAAGCGGTGGAGTAAAATATTTCATGTCGGTTATAACATGCTGATACGGATCTCCCTTGATAAGGGCTATCCGTATTTTTTTGTGCATAATGGAGGCTGCATATTAATATATTGTACAGACATAGTGCAATATGAAGGAGGGGCGCGACTTGGAAAACCTGAATATATATGAAAGTATGGCAGAAAGAACGAAGGGCGATATCTATATAGGGGTGGTGGGGCCGGTACGCACAGGGAAATCGACCTTTATCAAACGCTTTATGGACCAGATGGTCCTGCCTAATCTGGAAGAAGGTCACCTGAAAGAACGCGTAATAGACGAGCTGCCCCAAAGTGGGACGGGGCGAACTATCACTACCACAGAACCTAAATTTATACCGGCATCAGCCGTGGAACTTCACCTTCCCGATAATGTGCGTTTTAATGTCAGGATGGTGGACTGTGTCGGCTATATGGTTGAAAACGCCATCGGTCACTTGGAAGACGGACGTCCGAGAATGCTCAACACCCCTTGGCAGGAGGATAAAATCCCCTTTATCGAGGCAGCGGAAATCGGCACAAGAAAAGTTATAACCGATCATTCGACGATAGGAGTGCTGGTAACTACCGATGGAAGCATATCTGAGATCCAAAGGGCGGATTACATACCGGCGGAAGAAAGGGTGGTAAAAGAATTAAAGGAATTGAATAAGCCTTTCGTCCTTGTGCTCAATACCACATCTCCAAAAAGCGAAGGTGCTTCAGAGCTCAGGGATCAGCTTGAGGCTAAATACGACATACCGGTAATAGTTGCAGATTGTGCAAAGATGAATGTGGATGAAATCCAAAACATATTGTCACAAGTGCTCTATCAATTCCCCGCAGTGGAAGTAGGCTTTATGCTGCCCGGATTTTTGAAGGGACTTTCCAATGATCACCGAATAAAAACAGCTATTATTTCCGGCATAAAAGATTGGAGCAACAATTTAAAAACGGTAAGAGATATCAAAGAAACCATAGGAGCTTTAGCGGACGGAAGCATTATCAACGACATAGAGATATCGGATATGAACTTGGGTAATGGGACAATACTGGCTGAAATACATCCTGTCGAGGGGATGTTCTATCAGCTGATCAGCGAAATAACAGGCCGGGAGGTAAAGGACGACAGCATGTTCTTCCCGCTGATAAAGGATTTATCCGAAGCCAAAAAAGCTTATGACAAAGTCGCATCGGCAATGGCTCAGGCGGAAGAAACAGGCTATGGTATTGTGCAGCCTGATTTACAAGAGATGGATCTGGAAGAGCCGGAAATTTTCAGACAGGGCGGCAGCTTTGGTGTCAGGCTTATGGCAAGGGCGCCCAGCTTGCACATAATTAAAACTGACATCACTACTGAGGTAGCGCCTGTGGTAGGAAGTCTGCGCCAAAGCGAAGATCTCATACAGTATCTTTTAAGCGAGTTTGAAGAGGATCCCCAAAAAATATGGGAAACAAATATATTCGGCAAATCACTTTACGACATGGTCACCGAACAGATGGAATCGAAACTTGCCAATGTACCTGAGAATATTCGTAGCAAGGTGCAAAAATCACTGCAAAAGGTATCTGATGAAGGTAAAGAATATATGATATGTGTTGTTCTGTAATTTAATAACGGCAAAGAAATTTATCCGGTGCGATCCCATTTGAAAGCAATCACTCCGGTGATCATAAGGGCAAGGCCGACCCATTTGTTCCAGGTAAATGGGACTTTTTCAGCACCTAACCAGCCGAAGCAATCGATTACAGCCGCCACCAACAGTTGTGAAATCAGTATTACCGCAATTGCGTGTGTCGGACTTAAATTACCTATTGCCAACATCACGGTTATGATTATTATTGTGCCCAAAAATCCTCCGGACCAATAGACCTTGCTTATATCGGTCATTCCGGAGAAATTGCCTTTGCCTAAAATCCACATGGCTATCAGGCCGAAAACAAGGGCAGTAGCTTGTACGAAAACGTTGGACTCGTAAAGCCCGATCTTCTCGCTCAGTCTCGTGTTGATAACCCCTTGCAAACTCATAGCTGCACCGGCTATCATGCTCATGACAGACCCTAACATAAAATACCCCCGAAAAAATTTAGCAACCGGACTGCATTGAGCCGATTGCTAATAGAATGTGCAAAATCAGGGAAATTATTCTGTTTTGTCAATAGTACACACCCTGTCGGATATTACTGCCGGGGCGTATAAAACAGTTGGGTGCAATATATTCTGCCGTTTTCATTCCTGTAAAACCCTATGCCGATGTGAACAAAATCCGGATCCATTATGTTTGCTTTGTGTCCGCTGGAATTCATCCATGCTTTGACCACTGCCTCGGGCGTTTTAAAACCGTATGCCAAATTTTCACCGGCTGCTCTGTATTTCAAAGAATACTGGTCATACACTGTGATCCACCGGCAATTGTCCGGACGTGTGTGGCTGAAATTTTCGTTGCATTCACGTGCTCTGAGATCTGATGCCTCTGACAGCGTATCGGTAGTTGACAGGGGGTTAATTTTAGATTTTTCTCTTTCAACATTGACTAATCTGATAACTTCCGATTTGAAATCGGCGATCTCTTTTTCAGCCGGGGTAAGTTCTTTTACCTGTTCAATTGCCGAACTTTCAGAGGAAGCCGCGTAGGAGCCGACTACCCAGAAA
>CAYYHH010000140.1:2994-5533 GCA_964471645.1 uncultured Oscillospiraceae bacterium | reverse complement strand
TGCCTCATCGCTGCGCCCGAAGGAATAAGGGTGCTCCACGATGCACACCCGGATGTAGATATTTTCATAGCGGCGAAGGACAGCCATCTCGATGAGAATGCCTATATAGTGCCGGGCCTTGGGGACGCGGGCGATAGGCTTTTCGGGACAAAATAAAGGGGTTATTGCGGGAATAGAACAAGGAGTTTTAAATGTACCAAATCAACGACAATGTAAGTAAGCATACAAATGTTTTCGATGTGCTGAAAGAGAGGGGCTTCATCAAACAGACGACTCATGAGGAGGAAATCAGGGAGCTGCTGGAGAAGGAAAAAGTCACCTTCTATATCGGCTTCGATCCGACTGCAGATTCTCTTCACGTGGGGCATTTCATGCAAGTGATCATAATGATGTATATGCAAAAGTACGGTCATACGCCCATCGTGCTTATCGGGGGCGGTACTGCCATGGTCGGAGATCCTTCAGGCAGAACAGATATGCGTCAGATCATGACAAAGCAAACGATAAATGATAACGGCGAAAAATTCAAGAAAATTTTTGGCAGATTTATTGAGTTTGATGAGGACAAGGCCATCTGTGACAACAATGCCAATTGGCTTCTTGACCTTAAGTATGTAGATTTCATTCGGGATATAGGCAGACATTTCTCCGTTAACAGGATGTTGACCGCTGAATGCTTTAAGCAAAGGCTGGAAACGGGACTTTCTTTCTTGGAATTCAATTACATGCTGATGCAATCCTATGACTTCCTGGAGCTTAACCGCCGCTACAACTGCAAGATGCAATTTGGCGGGGACGACCAATGGTCCAACATTATCTCAGGTGTAGATTTGGTGCGCAGAGAAAAGCAGGAACAAGTTTACGGAATGACCTTCGCATTGCTGACAACCAGTGAAGGCAAGAAAATGGGTAAAACTCAAAAAGGTGCTCTGTGGTTGGATGCGGAGAAAACGACACCCTACGAGTTCTATCAGTATTGGAGAAATGTAGAAGATGCCGATGTGAGGACATGCTTGTCCATGCTTACATTTTTGCCAATGGAAGAAGTTGAAAAGCTGTCTTCGCTAAAAGATGCTGAAATCAACAGGGCAAAGGAGATCCTTGCCTTCGAAGTAACTAAGCTCGTTCACGGGGAAGATGAAGCCGATAAGGCCCAGGAAGCGGCAAGGGCCCTGTTCGGAGGTCAAGGCAGCCTTGAGGATGTTCCAAAGACGGTGATGGCCAGAGAAAAGTTTGCCGGAGAAGGAATGGGAATAGTTACCCTGATGGCGGAAATAAAGCTGGTTCCCAGCAAAGGTGAGGGCTTCAGGACCATCCGACAGGGAGGGTTGTCCATCGATGGCGAAAAGATGGAGGACACAGATCTTATGGTCAACGAGGGAATGTTCACTGACGGACAACTGTTGCTTAAAAAGGGAAAAAAGACATTTCATCTGGTGGAGTTGGAATAAAGGGTCAAACGACCCCTGTGCTCAAAATTTGGACTAATGTGTGGATATTTACGAAAAAAAGCAGATTATCGCTCATATATGTGCAAATTTTCAAGTAGTGTGTGAATTGACGGAATTAATTCACACACTACTTCGTTTTTTGAACACTTGCATGTCTATTCAAAGAAGAAAAAGGAAAAAGCATAATTCAGATAGCAGACGCTCTGCTCATTGGTCTGCAGGAAAAAATTTATATTATGGTAACGCACACATGAAAACGGCAAACTTAACATTTTCGTAATGAATAGTTAAGGAACAATTAACAAGACAATGCCGTCTATCTTATGGTATTATTTTCATGTGGGTCTTTGTGCGCAGAATTTTTGAGGAGTCTTTATGAAACCGCTGATTGAAGTAATAAACGTTCGCAAAATCTACCGCATGGGTGAGGAAAAGGTCGTTGCTCTGGATGATATTAGTCTCAATATTGATAAAGGTGAGATAATATGTCTAATCGGCGCTTCGGGCTCCGGCAAATCAACTTTTCTCAACATGGTTGCAGGTCTCGAAAAGCCGACCAGAGGAGAAATCTATATAGGCGGTGTGCCTATACATAAATTGAATGAAGAGAAGGTAACTTTGTTCCGCCAAAAAAACATCGGCTTCATATTTCAATCTTTTCATCTGCTTTCCATGCTGACAGCCCTTGAAAACGTCAGCTTGCCATTAATATTTCAAGGAATCGAGAGAAAAAAAAGAGACAAAATCGCAAAGGACATGTTGGAGGCGGTAGGCCTGGTAGGCTTTGAAAAAAGGGTTCCGACACGGATGAGCGGCGGACAGCAGCAAAGGGTAGGAATTGCCAGGGCACTGGTCAGTAAACCTAAGATAATTTTTGCCGACGAACCTACCGGAAACCTGGATTCTTCTACTTCGAAAGAAGTGATGGGTCTCATAGTTAAAATGGTCAAGGAGAACAATCAGACCATGTTGATTGTTACCCATGATTCCAACATCGCAGCTTATGCAGACAGGATAGTTACCATAATGGACGGTAATATTCTAAGCATCGAAGACAGGTCAGATAAAAATGCATCGCTGTCGGACAG
>CAYYHH010000140.1:0-2894 GCA_964471645.1 uncultured Oscillospiraceae bacterium | reverse complement strand
AAATAGCAGAAGGGGAAGGATCTTGCAATGAAAGACTTAAAAACTAAGGCTGTTGCCGCAAAAGACAACGATGGAGGAGGCCGAAACAAACGATGCAAATTGTTACATAGACCGCTTGTTGTTATTATGGCACTTATGCTGCTGGCAGGGCTTCCTGTCACACCCGGGATGGCTGATGAGGTCTGGGCGGATGAAAACCCTTTGGTTAAGATTTCCCAGGTTGAGCGCGCCACCGCCTTTGCGGGGGACACGGGCGTAAGCATCACAATGGAGGTCAAAAATGGAAGCAACAGCTCTGTCACTTTTCAGCCCCGGCTGGCACTGCCCGGGTTGGGAGATATTGCGGAGCCGAATCCTTCATCTTCCAAGACTACATTGGCCGCCGGTTCAAGCGCAACCTTGGTTTTCCGGGTAAATGTTTCAATCCGAGCCGAGGAGGACACCTATTCCATCCCTGTGGAACTCATTGAAGACAACGGAAATATTATCCGTTCGGGTACCTTGTACTTAGAGGTGGTGAAAAAATCAACATCATCGGTACCGAACCCTTCGTTAGATATAGACCATAAACTCAGCCCTACGGACAAGATACTCGCGGGCTCGATCACCGATATTACCCTTACCTTCTTCAATAGGGGAAATACCCTCGTCAAGAACGCCGTTGTGACCCTCGTTATGCCGGAAGGTGTTACCGTGAACAACGGAAGCAATAGCAATTCCATGGGATACCTCAATATCGGAGATAAGAAAAGCGTGACCTTTTCGCTTGCGGCGGATGAGAAAATGGATACCAAAAACTATCCCTTCACCATTAAAGTCGATTTTAAGGATCAATCCAATGCGTCCCAGTCCGTCGAGCAAACTCTGTACATACCCGTTAAGGGAAGCGGCTCCAAAACTTCTTTATCAGGGTTGTCCATCGCTAATATCAACTTGCCCAAACAGGTGCTTTCAGGGGAAGATTTCACATTGGATTTCAAAGTCGTAAATAAAGGGGACGGCGACACAGGCCAGGTCAAAGTATCTGTAGAAGCCCAATCAGGTCTGGTAAACCGCAGCCAAAATGCGTTTGTAGAGAATAATATCGCATCAGGGGACAGCCGAAGCTATTCTGTGACGTTCTTCACATCGGACAAAGCAGAGGAGACCAACTATACGATCAAGCTCTTGGTCGAGCCGCTTTCCGGAGAAGGGAGCGGGGTTCAGCAGTATACCGGTGTATACGTAAAAAGGGCGGTGACAGACGCCGATTCCATAAAAACCCCCCAGCTCATGGTCAGCGGCTATAGCTTTGGCGGCTCTTTTGTGCAGGCCGGCGATGAGTTTCGGCTGGATCTGGAGTTGAGAAATACAAGTTCCGCCCATATTCTCAGAAATATCAAGGTGACTCTGGATTCCGGCGATGGGACCTTCATTCCCGTCAAATCCAGCAATTCATTTTTCATAGATAATATAGGGAAAAGCGGCCTTGCGAACCACGGGATGTATTTAAGTGTTAAACCCGATGCGGAACAAAAGACAACCTCAGTCAATGTTGCCATGTCCTATGAGGACCTGGACGGAAATGTTTTCACTGCCACGGATGTAATATCAATTCCTGTAATGCAGGATACCAGACTTCTGGTGGATGATATCATAGGGCCTCCGGAAATGTATGTCGGCATGCAAAACGGTATTTCTGTAGAATTTTACAACATGGGGAAAACCAAGCTTCACAACTTGCGCATCAATGCGGAGGGCAATTTTGACACAATGGAATCAAACAGTTATTATGCAGGGAACATGGAACCCGGGTCAAGCGATTCTTATGATTTCTCCTTCATCCCCAGGGAGACAGGTATGCTGACCGGCAATATTATATTTACTTACGAGGATGCGTCAGGTCACCAACAGGTATACGAAAAGGACTTTGAGTTTCAGGTCATGGAAATGCCGGTTTGGGATGAGGAGCCCTGGCCGCCGGAAGATATGAACGGAAAGGGAGGCAAAATCCCTTGGGTGCCCATCGGAATCGGAGCGGCCGTCCTTATTGTTGCTGCTATCCTTTTAGTGCGCAGGCATCGTAAAAAGAAGATGCTTAAGGAGATGGAAATCAATGAATAGTAAAGATCTGCTATTATTGGGATTTCGGAATCTTCTTCGTCGCAAGACACGTACTATACTTGCAATTACAGGTGTGGTGGTAGGTACATGTGCTATTATTGTAATGCTTTCAATAGGTTTTGGCATGTCAGCAAACTTCGAAGAACAGATTGCCAGTTACGGCGATCTTCACCTGGTCAATGTTTATGGAGGTGGCATGTTCGGACCCGTTACTAATACCGGTGACGGAAAACCGGCGCAGTTGGATGATAAGACAGTTGCGACCTTTGAGAAGATTAAAGGGGTAGAAGCGGCAACACCGAGAATAGAAGAATATATGACGATCGTTGTGGGGAAATACATAGCTCAATGCAGTATCGTGGGTATGCGCCCCGATGTGATGCAGAAATTCGGCTATGAGATCCAGGACGGACGGCTTTTGCAAACCGGCGACAGTTTGAACCTGGTGTTCGGAAATCAGGTACCCACGTGGTTCTATAATCCCAAAAAAACTATGTACAGCAGTTGGGGCGGAGAAGCGAAGGTCGATGTGCTTACGGACAAGATAATCATTACCGGAGATTATGAATACGGTCAGAAACATCGCTACTCAAGGGATGACATCAAGTACAAGGAATACAAAGCAAAAGGGGTCGGATTGCTGGCGAATCCCAACAATGAAACAGCCTATTATGTATATACTGATTTTGAAAGCATGAAAAAGATTCAGGAAGACCTTAGAAAAGCCAGAAAGGAAACAATACCAAGTCAGCAGTCTTACAACCATGTGATGGTTTACGTCAAGAACATCA
>CAYYHH010000139.1:0-5586 GCA_964471645.1 uncultured Oscillospiraceae bacterium | reverse complement strand
CAGAGGATCCTTCAATATTTGTACCGCAACAGTTTGAAAATCCCGACAATCCGAAGATTCACTATTTAACAACCGGACCCGAAATATGGAGACAGCTTGGCGAAAGAGTTGACATCTTTATTTCTGGTTTGGGAAGCGGCGGAACACTGGCGGGTACCGGCAGATTTCTTAAAGAAAAAAATCCGAATTTAAAGTTGATTGCTGTTGAACCCAAGAATGTATCGGCTTTGCTGGGGCATGAACCGGGGCTGCACAGCATTCAGGGAATAGGAGACGGATTCGTTCCGGCAGTTTTGGATAAGAGCCTTGTTGATGAGGTTATTGAAGTTACTGACGAAGATGCCATAAATACAGCCAGGAAGTTAGCCCGGGTACAGGGATTACTTGTAGGAACATCATCAGGAGCAAATGTTTGGGCGGCATCGCAAATGATGAATAAATACGGAGATGACAAGATTATAGCAACAGTATTAGCAGATCGAGCTGAGAGATATTTCAGTACAGCCTTGATATGAAGTTCATAGTTTATATCAGTTGAAATAAACCGCTGCTATTCTATATAATGAAACAGTATAGAATAATCTTTTTTACCACGTCACTTGTATCAATGAGGAAAGCACTATGAAATCTGTTAAATATCTTATAGCTTGTTTAGCCATTGCCGCTACCATTCTTCTTTCAGCTTCAAGCTGTGGATATGAAGAAAAAATTCGGCAGCCTACCCGAGCTCCTGACTTTAGCCAACAGACTCAATCTGAAGGGGACTCTTCTGTGACACTATCTATAGGTATGGCATACAGATGGGTTGGTTGGGGCGGATTCAAGGATATAACAGATAAATACCAGCGTGTCACCGATAACAAGATAGAAATTCAGGCTTTTGATGACGCCCAAATTGACCAGTTTATCATGTCTAGAATTGCTTCGGGAGATGTCTGGGATATTGTAATAAGGTTTGCCGGAGCAATTGGAGCTAAATATAATCCACCAGCTAATTTTGTTGATCTTTCAAACGAGCCTTGGGTTCCCAGAGTTAGTAAATCTAGGCTTCCTTCAATAACCTTTGACGACAAAATCTACTGCGCCCCTTTTTCCGGCGGTGCAGGAGTGGGAATTGTTTATAATAAATCTATTTTTAACCATATGAAAATTGAAATACCGACAACTTATTCAGAATTTGATCAAGCTTGTTCAACGCTGAAGAACAATGGGGTTGTCCCTATATACATGGCTGCCAAAGACAGTTGGCCGATGGTTCAAATAATAGGAAGTGAGTTTGCCCAGATGTGGAACAGGGATAAATATTTAATGGACAAGCTCAATAAGAATGAAGTAACCTGGTCTGACTCAGGATTAACAGATTACTTAAACATAATAGATGACTACGTAAAAAAGGGATATTTTAATAAAAATATGGCTATATCTACATATGATATGCAGGTCGATGCTCTTGCCAAAGGTGAGGCTGCAATGGCCTTTCAAGGCTCTTGGCTTGGGCAGGAAATGGAGAGCAAATATCCCGGTTCCACAAAGAATATGGGTTTGCTCGGCGGGCTTAACCAAGATGAAGACCCAAATCAGGATATAATCAGCGAAATCGGCTGGGAGGGTGGCATATATATTTCCAATAAAAGCAGCAATATTGATGTTGCCAAAGATTTTGTGCGCTTTTGGTGTGAACCCGAACAGCTTGACTACTATTATGCAAGAAAAGCATCCATTCCATCCTTTGAGGGTATAAATGCGGGAGAATTGGACGGATGTACGGCTGATGTAATAAATGCCGTAAACGCCGGAAAGTTTAATGCCCATTGGAATGATGTTTATCTTATACCTTATGATGAATACTTTAATACCATATTATCTGATCTGTTTTTTCAGCGCGCAACACCTCAACAGATTACTGAGAACTGGGATAAATACTGTCAGCGGATAGGTAAGCAAATGGGTTTTGAAGGATTCTAAGTTAAAAATCTGTATTTAAACTGGTTTGATATGTTCATTTGAATCTCCCCTTAAATCTATATAATTACAATTAATACTGTATTTAAGGGGGAATACTCTATGACAAGGACTAAATTTATAACCTCGAATAGAAAAAAAGAGGCTAAAATAAAGGGTGCTACAAAAAAGGCTGGTAACCTAAGCGATTTTTTAAGAAACATAAAAATTTCAACCAGATTAATGGTATCCCTATTGCTTCTGTCTCTCATTCCTTTAACAATTATCGGTATAGTAGCCTATAACAAATCCAGTGATGCTGTAGAAAATAAAATAGAAACTTATTCTAAGCAGCTTATGCAGGAGATCGGTGCAGTAATTGACTTACAAACTCAAGGCATTATTACGTCAATTAATGAAATTTCAATGTCTGATATAATCCAAAAGGACTTACCCGGATATGACAGTTTGCGCAAAGATGAAAAAGTACCGGTTAAAACAAAAATTCAAGATTTGCTTCAAAGTAAGGGGGTTTTTATTAAAAATTTAATCGGGATATATGTAATAAGTATTGACGGCAATATGTTTTACAAGGACAACAGTAATCAAATTTTAAAGGATGATGAAATTAAGACATATGTCGACTTGATAAAAAATAATCCCGGTAAATTAATTAATGTTGTAGGGCTCAGCAGAGCCCGTCCATGTATTTATTTTTTGAAAGAAATTAAGAAAAACAACGGGAACAAAGTAATCGGTTACATGATTACACAAATTGATGAAAGCTTCTTTTCAAGTGCTTACCAGAGCATAGAGCTTGGTAGCGGATCACATATATTTGCAATAAACAGCCAAAATGAAATAACAACAAGTGCAATCCCTGATGAATTAGGGCAAAAATATGATGACACAGCTTTCCTACAACTAATAGCAGATAACGCCAAAAACAATACTTTCAATTATGAAGATAAGCTTATAGCATTTAAGACAATCGATAAAACGGGCTGGACCATTATCGGAGAGATACCTTTCGATTATCTGTTTTCAGAATCGGAAGATATCGGAAAAACCATTATTATTATCTCAATAATATGTTTATCTTTGGCATTATTAATAGCATTTGCAATATCCGCAAGCATATCTGTTCCTTTAAAGCAATTATTGCTTTATATGGGGAAAGCCAGGGATGGTGACCTCTCGTTAAATATCCATGACAACAAGAAAGATGAGCTTGCAATAGTATTAAACAATTTTAACAGCATGGTTAAAAATATCAAAGAATTAATAGGGCAAGTACATGATTCAGCCCAAAAAGTATTAATAAATTCCGATAATATCGCTCATGATGCTTCAAATTCTTATAAGGCCTCTGAATTAATTGCTGATACCATTTTACAAATTGCTCAGGGAGCCAATAATCAGGCTATAGATATCACTGAAGGCGTTGGCAATATGGTAAGCCTCTCAGAAGATATAAACCATGTAGGACATAACATGGAAGCAGCAATAGATGTTGTAAAAAAGACCCAGTCTATGAGCAGTGATATGCAGGTTTCAGTGGAACTATTAAATGAAAAGTCACTAAAAACGAGTGAAGCTACCGAAAAAATAGTTAATGAAATATTTACCTTAAATGAATACATGAAAGATATTAAAAACATTGTTAGGATGATAGTGGCAATTGCTGAACAGACAAATCTGCTTTCTCTCAATGCTGCAATCGAAGCAGCCAGGGCCGGTGAGGCCGGCAGAGGCTTTGCCGTTGTTGCAGAAGAGGTCAGAACCCTGGCCGATCAGTCTAAAAACGCTACTGTTTCTATTAACGCTATCATAAACAAGATCCAGGAAAAAACAACTTCGGCCGTTAATGAGGCCCAAAACTCAAGCGGGATTATAAAAGAGCAAATGCAGGCTGTTCACGTTGCTGATAATGCCTTCAAGAGTGTTGTTTCAGCCATGGACGACATTGAATCACAAATTAATGAGGTTTCATTATCAATAAATAAAATACTGGAATCCAAGGATAATACTCTTAATATTATGGAGAACCTATCAGCAGTATCTGAGGAAGCAGCTGCAACAGTTGAGGAAGTCTCGGCAAACACACAAAATCAAATTAAGAGTGCTGAAAACCTGTCAGCCTCGGCCGCGTCACTAAATAAAATGGCGTTGGAGCTGGATGAAGCTATTTCATTTTTTAAAACTTAACAAAGTAAAAAATGTTCATGCCCAAGAGTTAAATCTGTGCATTCCTTTAAAGATATTGACAGTATATAGTTAAATTGCGGGCCGCATAAAAATTAAAAACATGGGAGGAATTTTTAAGAGATTTCTTTCAGTAATTTTAGTTATGGTGATGGTAGTTTCTCTGGCAGCATGTGGAGGAACTCCGGCTGCTACCCCAAGTGATTCGTCCAAACCGGCTGCTTCACAGAGCTCCGAACCGAGCGCAGCACCATCCGACGAAAAAATAACCCTTTCAGTTCTTGCAGGTCAGTCTACTACTGACGCGGGCATAGAAGACATGATTGATAAAGCATTAGCTAAAAAGTATCCCAATATCACACTCAATTGGGAATGCGTTGACTGGGGTAAGGATTTCCAACCCAAGATGCAACAGTATCTTCAATCAGGAGTACCCGATATTATGATCGGTAAAGCTCAGGACGTTGCTACATACGGCAGCATGGGAGTGCTTGCAGATATCTCAGGCAAACCATATGTCTCAAATATGCTTGATGCAGCAGTTCCCGGTGTCACTCTTGAAGGAAAAACCTATGGTATCGTTTACAATGCACTATACCAAGGCGTTTACTACAACAGAAAACTTTTCTCAGAAAATAATGTTAAAGTTCCCACTAATCTTGACGAATTACAGACCGCAATTGATAAATTCAACTCTCTTGGAATTACACCATTTGCTTCTCATATGGTTGACACATGGAGTATCGGCAATGTAACAATGCAGTTTGCTATTAACGATGTATTTGCAAAAAATCCTACCTGGGGCGACGATTTCCGCGCAGGTAAGGCAAACTTTATTGATTCGGCTGAATACAAAAATGCTTATGAATATAACAAACTTATTTATGATAACACCTGGGCAAACGAAACCTTCTCATTACAACAGACTGACTGTGATGCCAGACTTGTACAAGGTAAAGCGGCAATGAAGGTATCCGGTTCATGGTCTATACAGAACTTCTTGGATATTGATGAAAGCTTTGATTTCGGTATATTCCCATTTCCGAATCAAACCGGGGATGCCAAGCTCATTTTCGAGCCAAATATGTGTTACATGAAGAGCGCAACATCTGAGCATTCTGACGCTATTGACAAAGTGTTTGAAGTTATTACAGGCGATAAGGAACTTGCATTAGAAATATACAATTTCACAAAAACAGCATCCATGCTTAAAGATGTAAGCCCAACCTTCACAAATCCAAGTCAGAAGGACATAGATGCTTACGCTGCAGAAAACAAGATAATAGATGCAAACTTAGGTAATAACCAATTGCAATGGGGCGGTTTCCAAGAAGAAAACGCAAAGGATATCGCTGCTTGGTTACAGGGGCAGGCAACTTTGGAAGACGCATTAAAAGCATCTGACGCAAGAAGAGACAACAGCAAGCCTTAATACTACAT
>CAYYHH010000138.1:3842-5601 GCA_964471645.1 uncultured Oscillospiraceae bacterium | reverse complement strand
TGCAAATAAAGGTTTTCGAGTTGTTCAGCAAGCACTAATTAGTTAGCTTTCTATTCCCATTTCAGCCGAAGCTATGGAGAAAGCTAACTGCCGCACTTGTGGTAACTGGTAGCCGCAGCTGTCACTGCAGCACCTTCGAAAACGACTGTAATCTTTGCAAATAAAGGTTTTCGAGTTGTTCAGCAAGCACTAATTAGTTAGCTTTCTATTACCATTTCAGCCGAAGCTATAGAGAAAGCTAAATGCAGCCCCTGTGGTAACTGGTAGCCGAAGCTATGGAGAAAGCTAACTGCCGCACCTGTGGTAACTGGTAGCCGCAAATGTCACTGTTGCAGCACCTGCGGAAACAGACAACGCCGCCTGCTGCTGCGGCGCCTGCGGAAAATAGGTAATAATATCGACGCTCAACTTAAGGAGTCATATACAATGAATACAAGAGTCGCACTGATTGGTATAATCGTAGAAAGTACAGAATCGATCGAACGCCTTAATGCCCTGCTCCACGAATACGGCAACTTTATAATCGGTCGTATGGGAATTCCCTATCCTAAACGAGATATGTCGATCATCAGTATCGCCATAGATGCCCCGCAGGATAGTATCAGTGCATTGTCAGGTAAGCTGGGCATGCTCCCGGGCATCAGCACCAAAACAATCTATTCCAAATTATGAGAAAAGATATAGATCAAGCAATTCCAAGTTGTATAGCCGGACGAAGATCAGGCAACCCCAAGCTGTATGGCAGGATATAGGCCAAGCCACTCCAAGTTGTATATCCTGATGAAGACCATGCAACTGCAAGCTCTGTATGGCAGAATTCAGACCAAATCATCAGGTATCTGACACCTGTGATACCCGCACGCCAGATATTAATCCTTGACAACTGCTTTTCGTACGAGCATCCAGCTGAGCCCGGTAAAAAGCACGAAGATCAGGAGCGAAGAAATTATGCCCCAGTAAGGATTGTAACCGTTGTGAAGTCCCATGGCATAAACCGTAAGCCTTCCAAATCCGCGGTTGATCGCTCCCCCCGTCAACCTCCAATCGGCAATCGGCAGGATTACTATCAATAAAAGCGGTACACTTATCGAAACAATGATTTTCCCTGATTTATTAAGCCGGTAATACATCACAGTTATAAAATAACCGAACATCATCACTGCCACAGAAGTGCAAATCAAGAGAAGCATCCCCTCCGCTGCCATCTGCAAACCGCCCTGGTTGCCAACATACCGCGGTCCATAAATCTGTTCAAAAGAGCCCATGAATATAAAACCTTCCTCAAGCGAAGCCAAGGTTCTGCCCAGCAGCATCAGTATTTCGTTGATCATTGACATACCCGCTGCTATTATGAGCGATGTAAGAATAAACCCCTTGAACATAGTCCTTCTCGTGACGCCGTTTTGCATCATCATCCGAAAGGTTTCACGAAATGAATTCATGCCTACAATAAAGAGGAATATGATCATTGCCGTTTCAAGACCGCCCACCATGCTGCTTTCGCCGCCAATATTTGTAACCGACACGATGCCCAGGGCCAATATACATAGTACTGCCAGATAGAATATGGGGATAGCCATTCGGGAGTCCATGATTTGATACTTCACAACTTTTTTAATATTCAATTCTTTCCCTCCTCAATCGTTTGTCAAATAGATGAAAAGCTTTTGCAGGTCCATTTTCCCCATTTCAATGCCGGGAGGAAGTGTCCCGGGATCTATCCTTTCGAGCAAATAGACACTCCGCAGACCGCCCAAGC
>CAYYHH010000138.1:0-3832 GCA_964471645.1 uncultured Oscillospiraceae bacterium | reverse complement strand
TGCACTTTTTTCCGTGGTTATCTTGGGGGATAAACTGTCAATTCCCAAAACAGCTTTGTCTTTAATAAAATCTTCGATGACAGCGGCGCTGCCGGACAGGGTGCAGCCTTTCCTCAAAAGATCTTCCGTTGCCTCTCCGGTGACGATTCGCCCCTTGTTAATAATAACAACTTCCTCGATAACACTTGCCGCCTCCTCGATAAGATGAGTAGAGATTACGGCAGTGAACGGCTTTTCACTATATTTCCGGATAAGGGTCTTATAAAACATGTCTCTGTGATTGGCATCGAGCCCTAATACGGGCTCATCAAGAAGCAGATATGGGGCGTTGCTGGACAGGGCAAGAACCAGCTTAAGTATGGATTCGTAACCTGTAGAAAGACCTTTGACCTTTTTATTCAACTTCAATCCAAATTGCCCGGACAAATCGGCACAATACCCATGATCGAAATCAGGATAGAATTCACCTGTCCATTTTATGGCATCTTTCACTTTCATTCCTTCCGGGTAAAGGTTTTTTTCGCCGACCATAAAAATCTTTCTTTGAGCGCTGTCATTCTCTATTGCCTGCTCCCCGTCAACAAAGATTTCTCCGCCATCCGGAAAAATTCTGCCCGTAATCGAGTTTAGCAGCGTTGTTTTTCCGGCTCCGTTTCTTCCCAGGAGGCCATAAATCTTATCCCCCGAAAAACTGATGCTGACGCCCCCGAGCGCTTGTACATCGGCAAAATTCTTCTTCAGATTTCGAACCTCTATACCTTTCAATCGTCCTTCTATCCCTTTCAATCGTCATACCCTCTTTCTATCATGGAAACGATATCTTCCAATGAAATCCCCAACTTCCCGGCCTCAACAACTACTTTATCTATATAGTTTTTGTAAAACTGTCTTTTCCTCTTATTCCGAATGTTTTCCGCCGCACCGATATTAACAAACATACCCAATCCTCTTTTTTTATGAATGGTTCCCTCGTCCACCAGTATATTGATCCCCTTTAAAGCTGTCGCCGGATTGATTTTATACCGGACCGAAATTTCCGTAGTTGACGGAACCTGAGAATCTTCCGGGAAGGCGCCGGATAGTATGCCGTCTTCGATATACTCAGACACTTGAACAAATATCGGTTTTTCATCTAAAAAATCCACTATATTAACGCCCCCCCTCTCCTTCATGTTAACCAGTTAGTTAGTCATGTAACCAACTATATCACCATCGTCGCGTTTGTCAAGACTTTATTGAAAATAATTCTGGCTTATCTTTTTTCAGCTTATCTTGTTTCAGCTTATCTTGTTTTGTTGACCCGGAACAGATAAGAGCAATCTTGGCGCAGGCGGGTCCGATCAGTTCATACAACACTGAAGATGATAATATTATTGTAAGCAGCATACTTCCCATATTTTCAGGCAGAATTCTTTGACCTAAAAATGCAAGCCCAATTGCTACACCCGCCTGAGGAATCAATGCCAACCCTAAATAATTCTTTACTTCCTTCGTGGTTTTCGCAATGGTACATCCTAAATAAGCACCAATATATTTTCCTGCAATCCTTATTATAAAGTAAGTCGCGCCGATTACTCCCAGGGTGTCGAATGAACTGATATCCAAACTCATTCCCGATACAACAAAGAAGATCGACAGGATTGGCGGGGTAAACCTTTCAACTTGCTTATATAATTCCTTGTCTTTAGTCATGTTGATATAGGTCGTTCCAAATAACATACATGAAAGCAATGGTGAGATATCTACCGCAGCACATATTCCCGCAATTCCAAGAAGCAGCGATATTGTTAAGATCAGTCGGTTATCCTCGCTCCGTTTTGGAGTCATCAGCCTGCTCAATACGGCCCCACTGATAAATCCAACCGCCAGCGCCCCAATATTATAAACTATAGGCATTACGATTTGAGTGACAGAAACATTTGCTTCGGCATTAGCGCTGACAAAGGCAGAAGCTATGCTGAAAGCGATGAGGCATACGGCGTCATCGAAGGCAACTACCTGCAACAAAGTATTTACAAAATTACCCCGTGCATGATATTGCCGAATGGTAACCATCGTGCTTGCGGGAGCTGTTGCTGTTGCAATCGCTCCCAATAACAAACAAAAACTCCAACTTAAGCGGAATATGTAATGCACGAAAAAGGCTACAAATAACCCGGCCAATAAAGATTCCATCAGGGTAATTACAATAATTCCAAATCCTGTTTCCTGGAACGCCTCTTTTTTAAAAAACCGCCCGACGCCAAACGCAATGAAAGCTAAAGCGATGTCGCTGATAAACCCCATGCTGTCAATCAACCCGTGCGGAATCAGATTAAGAACATATGGACCTATCAGGACACCCGCAATAATATAACCGGTTACATTGGGCAACTTCGCCAATTTTGTAATGCGGGTAAGTAAAAACCCGGCAAGCAAAATTACCGATAATGATAAAAGAATAACAGTTGTGCTATTTAAATAGTCTATAAAATTTCCCATTGATTAACGCTCCTCTGCAATATTTTGCTGCAATGTTTTGCCACATTATTCTTGCGGCTTTTCCCTGCTTATGTTATTATTATATTTATAAATCTAATAAAGTAAATTTATAATATCTTACTACATGATAAATATTGCTTATGCGAGGATAGAGACAATGATTGATTCTAAGCTTTACACCTTATTAGCGGTGGTCGAATTCAACAGTTATACGCGTGCGGCGGAACACCTTTCTTTGACTCAGCCGGCTGTAACCCAACACATAAAACAATTGGAAAGGGAACTGAATACTAAAATTTTCAACCGGGTCGGCAGTGAGATAAGGCCCACAGATGAAGGGAATATTGTCATTCAATATGCCAGAAGGAATATCGCTTTATATCAAAGAATGGTACAAAGCATTTTAGATGAACAGCGCCATGCCAGGAGGCTCACAGTCGGAATTACCCACACTGCTGAAAGTAACGCTGTGGCAGAAGTGCTGGGTAAGTACAGCTCCAAAAATCCGGGCACGAGCATAACAATTATTTCAGACTCCATAAACAATCTTTATAATATGCTCAAAAACTATGAGGTGGATTTAGCCGTCGTCGAGGGAAAAGTCCAGGATGCCGCCATTAATTCACTCCTGCTTGACACGGATTCTTTAATGTTGGTAACGTCTAACAATAATCCCTTGGCAAAGAAGAGCATGGTCACCATAAACGAGCTGAAGAAGCAGCCCTTGATTCTGCGCAGACCGTCATCGGGAACAAGGAATCTGTTCATCGCCCACCTTGAAAGCAATAACATGTCGCTCGATGATTTCAATGTCATTTTAGAAGTTGATAATATTGCTACAATTAAGGACCTTATACGGCGAGAAATAGGTGTTTCTATTCTTGCAAGAAGCGCATGTCTTGACGAACTGAAAAAAGGAAAGATTACTGTCTTGCCAATAGAGAATCTCAGCATGATTCGCGAAATTAACATTTTATATCACAAGGATTTTAAACATGTAGATATTTTACAAAGTATTATGAAGGAATACAACAAGGTGGTAAAGTTTTACACCACATGAACATTGAAGCCAGGCCGCAAAAATTACCAGATTTGATTGATTACTCATCCCAGCTAAAGGATTCTACAAAATAGCACTGATTGGCCTCAGGGGAGCAAAGTATCACCAATCTGTCCCCTCCCGATTTTTTTTGCATATAACAGTAGGGTTCTTTAAACGGCGGACGGTGATCCTTTGGGACAGATAGATTTGCAATTACTTCTTGAACATAGCTTTCTGCCAAAGGTTGTTTTACAAAAGAAAAACCTTCTGTAAAGGTGGAGATTTCTTCGGATATTTTGTAAACAGTAT
>CAYYHH010000137.1:0-5665 GCA_964471645.1 uncultured Oscillospiraceae bacterium | reverse complement strand
TATTTGCTAACTTGTAAGACTCTTCGCTTTGCTCAGAGTGACAAGTTCCTCACTTTATTCATAGAATGACCGCTATCGTTCGTCTACACAGATAGTATATCCTGTCTATTTTAACTCATTTTTATAAGGTACGGCTACGAATAAGATTAAATTTTGATTAGAACATTTTGATCATTTTGATTAGAACTGCAAATAACTAAACTACCACTGTCAGCTCTGACAAGCAAAAAAATATGTGACATTTTTCGAGATAAAGATTCCCTAAAAATGTATAAATATGGTGTGCTGCAAGTAGTGAATACGCTAAAAAAAACAGTTTTGGGAGATTAAAATGATAAAAATTACGCGCGAAGATAAAAGGAAAAAAGAAAGACAAATAAATTTTTTCGAGGAGTTCATAAAATTACAGAAACACTTTTTTAAAGACTTTAATAAACGACTTACTGCTGTGAGAGATCCTAGGCACAAGAGCTATATTGATTATGGAGCAGAAATAATGCTGTTTTCTGTTTTGTTGAAAAATGCTTTTGTGGAATCGCTACTATGACCAGCATGACAGAACAATTTAATAAGAATGAATGTATTGATAATATTTCAAGAATATTAGGTTGTGAATTAGAGGAACTTCCGCACTATGATACGATAAATAACTTTTTATGCAACCTGAAACCGATTGAAATAGAAAAAATCAGGGATTATATGATAAAGGAATTATTCAAGAAGCGTAGTCTGGAAGGATTCAGGTTATTAGACAAGTATTGGTGCATAGCAGTAGATGCTACAGGCCTTTTCAGCTTTTCAGAAAGGCATTGTGAACATTGTCTTAAGAAAGAGTTTAAGAATAAAGATACCGGAGAAATTGAAAGGACTCTCTATTATCATAATGTACTTGAAGCAAAGCTGGTCGCTGGTGATATGGTATTTAGTATTGCTACATAATTTATTGAAAATGAAGAGGAGAATGTCTCCAAGCAGGATTGTGAGCTGAAAGCTTTTAAGAGGCTTGAAGTAACGTTAAAGAAAAAGTATCCAAAACTTCCAATATGTCTGTTAGGAGATAGCTTATACGCCTGTGAATCAGTATTTGAGATATGTAATAAGTATGGTCGGAAGTATCTTATGAGATTTAAAGAAGGCCGGATTAAAAGTGTTGCAGATGAATTTAATGTACTTAAAGGTACTGAGACCAAGACTAATTTAAACGAAAAAGAAACCATGGTCTCTACCTGGATAAATGATATTGTTTACAATGAAAGGACTGTAAACCTTATAGAAACAGAGGTAGAAGTTATAACCGAAGACAAACAAGAGAAGAAAGATTTTGTATACATAACCGATATAAAGATAACAAAGAGAAATGCTGATGAAATAATATACTTTGATAGGAGCCGATGGAAGATAGAAAACCAAGGATTTAATAATCAAAAGACAAAGAGATATCATCTGGAACATGCTAACAGCTTGAATTATAATGCTATGAAGAGAAACTAAATACATCTCAAATACTTTTGGTATTGACATTTATTTAACTAATATATTATATTTACACTGTATGTGAAGGAAGTTCGTTTTTGCTGTCCGATGATTATTGTGAGCCTTTTGCCGGGAATCACCTTATTAATCCTGTTTATTCAAGAAAAGTTCGGTAAACCTGCCAACCTTCATTTGTTAACGTATCAATTAATAGTCAGGATAATTTTTAGATACAGGGGTATTCAAATCATGAATAACGTAACCATAAAAGATATAGCTAAAATTGCAAACGTTTCCTACGCTACGGTATCCCGTGCCTTATCAGGAACTACCGGCGTAAGCAGTAAAACAAGAAGCAAAGTGCTGAGGATTTGTGAGGAAATCGGCTATACGCCTAATTTCATGGCACGTTCAATGGTTACAAAGGAGACTAAGCTGATTGGTCTTATAGTACCCGATATCTCTAATCCTTTCATGTCTGAAATGGCTTTTAATATTGAACAGTTTGCCAGAGAATCTGGATATAATATAATGCTGTGCAATTCGGTAAACAGTGTCAAGCAGGAAAATCATGTTTTCAAGCTACTCATGGGGCGCAAGGTGGATGGTATCCTTATCTTCCCGACCAGTGCCCAATCTCACAATGTGCTTGAAGATCATTTAGATAAGATACCTGTTGTATTTGTCAGTGAGAATCTGGGGGATTTTAATGCCAGTTATGTAACCGTGGATAATCTTCTGGGCGCAACTATCGGCACTGAATATCTATATTCATTGGGGCATAGGAATATCCTGTATTTTGCAAGACGCATAAATCATAAGCTTCGTTACGATGGATACGAATCTGTTTGTAAAAAACATAAAATCGAACCCCATTTCTTTGACAGTTCATACCCTACAGATTCAATTCAACACGGCTACAATATGGCTAAAAGTCTTTTCCAAGCCCATAAAAAACTTCCTTACACTGCAGTTTTTGCTTCCACAGATTCTAATGCATTGGGTTTACTAAAAGCTGCCGAGGAAGTAAATATTCGCATTCCAGACGATATTTCGCTTTTGGGATTTGATAATATTCCATACAGCGGTCTGCCGAAAATAATGATTTCAACAATCGAACAGCCTTTTAGAATAATGGCCAAAGCCTCGGTTGATATGCTCATAGATAAAATTAATAATCCGGATTTTGGTTATTCACATAAGATACTTCAACCAAACCTTATAGTTCGAAATTCATGCAAGGAAGAAAAGTAATCCATTTTATCATGTACTTATTTTCATTTAGCGGTTTACCGACATATGATAAACCCATCAGTTGTCAAAATTTAAATCTTGACAACTGATGGGGTTTGTTTGAGCAATTCTTTTGGTACTATGTAAAATTATTAAGTTTTATATTTTAATTTCAGATAGCTTTACCGTTCTTTTTTCAGCCAGGGACAGTTTTGCTGCCAGGCCCATCCTGACAGGTTCAAGACCGTCATAGATGTCAATTTCTGTTGGGGTATCGTTTTCAATTGCATTAATAAACGATTTAATCTCGTCCTGATAGGATTGCATATATCGTTCAAGGAAGAACCAAACCGGTTTTTCTGTGCATACACCTTCAACCGTACTTACTACAGAAGTGTTGGGTAAATCATTACCGATATAAACACAGCCCTGGCTTCCAAAAACCTCTGCACGCTGGTCATAACCATATACCGATTTACGCGAATTATCAATTACACATAAAGCACCATTTTCCATTTTCATGGTAACAATAGCTGTGTCAACATCTCCGGCTTCACCAATAGCTGGGTCAATTAAAACAGCGCCCGTTGCAAATATCTCTACAGCATTTGATCCCGTAAGATAACGCGCCATATCAAAATCATGTATCATCATGTCCATAAAAAGGCCGCCAGATATCTTTATATAGGATACAGGCGGGGGTTCAGGGTCTCTGGAGGCGATTTTAACTATTTGAATATCCCCTATTCTACCATCTTCAACCGCTTTCCTGACTGAACGAAAATTATGGTCAAATCTGCGGTTAAAACCTACCTGATATTTTACCTTTTTCTGCTTTACAGCCTCAATAACCTCATTAATTTTCTTAACATCATGATCTACAGGCTTTTCACAAAAAACGTGCTTACCGGCCATAATAGCTTCCAGGGAGATTGGTGCATGAGTATCGGTTGATGAACATATCAATACAGCATCTATACTCTTATCCCCGATGATTTTCTTATAGTCGGTGTATACATTTTGAATCCCTGCGGATTTAGCCCATTGTTCCGTTTCCGGAGTCATGAATGGGTCTGCAATAGCCTTTATTGTTACTGATTCCACTCCGGTTAATATACTTTTTGCATGAACCCTTCCAATTCTTCCGGCACCTATTATTCCAACATTAATCATATTGCTCAATCTCCTCAAAATTACTTTACATAACGTTTTATACTTGCTGCAAAATTCTTTCTTACATATTCTTCCGAAGGTATTGACAGTGTTTCAAGGGTATACGCTCCTTGATAACCAGTTTTCTGAATAGCTTCATAAACTGATTTAAAGTTAATTGTATCAGATCCAGGCAGCCCTCTGTTGGAATCAGAAAAATGGACATTTGTAATCCTTCCAGCCGCTTGTGCGACAGCCTTAAGCATACCGCCATCCTCTAAAAATGAATGGTATGTATCATACAGCAGCCCAAGATTTTCAGGGTTACCAAGCTCCCCCATAAATTGCAAGGCTTCACTTACACTATTAATTAGTACTGTTTCCGCTTTACATATAGGTTCTATCTGAAGAACGACATTTTGCTTGTATGCATATTCCACACATGGCATAAGAGCAGCCCTAAAATTGTCTAAAAGCTCTGTTTTATCGCCTTTTTCCAACTTGCCGCGAATCAACCCGATCGTAACATATGGGTGTCCAAGGCCTGTTGAAAGATCAATGTGTTCTTTTACAATATTTATTGAGCGATTACGGATGTCTTCATCGAAGGATGACATGTACAACCCTTCCAAACCGTATATTTGGCCTGTAGAAATGGTTGTGACGACTAAATTATTGGATTCAACCTGTTTTATAAGCTTTGAAACATTGACCTGGGACGGATATGCAATTGCCAGCTCGACTCCGTTAAAACCCTGCTCTGCTAAGAATTCAAGTGCATAACTAAATTCGTTTACTTTAAACGGAGAAAAAATTGTATCATACTGATAAGGGACAGTCTGTGCTATTCTATTCATATTGGCTCCTGTATAATGGGCTACAGCAAAGCTGTAGCCCATCCTTTTAAAAAGTAATTACAGTTTGGTGAATGGTCCTCTGATAGGTATCTCATATACGCTCTTCCAGCCTTCTGAGAAGGGTTCCTTAAGGTAAGGAGCCATTTCCTCTTCAGTCCGAAGAGTAGTTTTTTCTGCCGGAGGAACAGTACCTGCCGGGAATGCATCAAGAATCTGTTCGTTAACAAGAGTAAGGTATTTAAGAATTGCAACGATAGGACGCTTTGCCTTGACAGGATCAGATATGGATGGCGTTCCTACAATACCTTCACGGTTGGTAGCCATTTCTATTGAGCTCTGTCCTTCGCCTTCACTCCAGCGGTGTGGACGTCTGTAAGGTTCAATGGACTTATCAAAGTGTCCGTCAGGCAGGTAGCTTTCGCCCCATTTATCCTGAACAACACTCATGTCTATCATTTCCTTAAACATTAAAAGAGCAACAGAGGTTTCACACTCATCGGCATGAATAAAGGTTGTATCAAGGCTATCCGGCTTATTGTTAGGAATAAAGAATTCACGAATAGCACGGTGCCAATCCATAACACGGAATATTCCGGGCAGCTGGAAGCGTTTGCAGAATTCCTGAATTGCACTTTCGAGCATCCATAGTTGTCCGTGGTTATTAATGATTATTATCTTGCGGAATCCATCGTTCCACAGTCCCAGCATCATGTAAATCATAGTTTCAACAATTGTCTCATGCGGCATATTGACTGTACCAGGCATACCTATATGATGGTAGGGATGTCCACCATAATTTAATGGAGGCAGAGCAATGTTTATTTCTTTGCCCTGTTTTGCTGTATAACGCCTTACACCTTCAAGAATCTGGGTAACCATATATGTATCCAGACCTGTATTAGCATGCAAACCATGGTTTTCGGTAGATCCTACCGGAACAAAGACGATGT
>CAYYHH010000136.1:0-5672 GCA_964471645.1 uncultured Oscillospiraceae bacterium | reverse complement strand
AGTTGTTGTAGTATCGTTTATAATGAGCAAAGCTATGTTCGGCAATTTCAATTGCGCAATTGCGATAGTATCCGGCCTTGTGGTAGGAATAGCTATAGGGAAAATAACCGAAATTTACACATCGGGTGATTTCCGGCACGTAAAAAAGATTGCGGAGCAAAGTCAGACAGGATCGGCAACTACAATTATCAGCGGCTATGCCGTTGGCATGTTATCTACTGTCTGGCCGATAATTTGCATTGCGATAGCTATACTGGTGGCCAATGCCTTCGCCGGACTCTATGGGATAGCATTAGCGGCGGTAGGGATGCTTTCTACCACAGGGATGGTTGTGGCGGTAGATGCCTACGGTCCGGTATCGGATAATGCAGGCGGAATTGCCGAAATGTCGGAGCTTCCCAAAGATGTAAGGACAATTACCGACAAGCTCGATGCTGTTGGCAATACAACGGCAGCAATAGGCAAGGGTTTTGCCATCGGATCGGCTGCACTTACAGCTTTGGCACTGTTTGCATCTTATTCACAGGTTGCTGATCTTTCCGAAATAAGCTTGCTGAATCCCATGGTAATTGCGGGACTTTTCATCGGGGCTATGCTACCCTTCCTTTTCTCCGCAATGACAATGAGTTCAGTGGGCAAGGCGGCGAATCAGATGATAGAAGAAGTAAGGCGCCAGTTCAGGCAGGACAAAGGCATAATGGACGGTACATCTAAACCTGATTACGAAAGATGTGTCGATATCAGTACAAAGGCGGCACTGCATGAAATGCTTGCACCGGGGCTGTTGGCTATTATCGCGCCCCTGGCGGTGGGCATCATAATGGGAACGGACGCATTGGGAGGTATGCTTGCGGGGGCTCTCGCGTCAGGAGTTCTTTTAGCCATAATGATGGCTAATGCAGGCGGTGCATGGGACAATGCCAAAAAATATATTGAAGAGGGTCACTATGGCGGGAAAGGCAGTGATGCCCATAAAGCGGCTGTCGTAGGGGATACGGTGGGAGATCCTTTTAAGGATACCTCCGGCCCGTCTATCAATATACTCATAAAGCTCATGACAATCGTAGCCCTGGTATTCGCACCTGTATTCGTTGCCATCGGCGGATTGTTTTAAGCGGTTTTACGGGCAGCAAATACTTATAAACCACAGATAATTAATGAATAACATAATCTAAACCATAAGCAGTAGCATAGGGGTCACGTTCAGACGGGTTCCATGCTACTGTTTCTGATTTAATCCGTTTTGTACCAGACCTGCATGGTTCTACTGTCTTGTCAGCTGTAAAGACATATGCTATACTTGTAATTATCCCGATATTTCATTGGCAGACAGAAAAGAGGGAAGGATATGAATGGTGAACTCAGAAGGCAGAAGATTATTGAAATCCTCAAGAAAGCAAGGGATCCCATATCCGGTGCCGCCCTGGCGGAAAGTCTCAATATAAGCCGGCAGGTCATTGTTACCGATGTCACATTGCTCAGGGCGGAAGGGTATAAGATCCTTTCAACTAACCGGGGTTATATGCTGCAGGAGATGAATAAGAATAATCGAATACTGAAGGTTCGCCACAATGATGATCAAATAAGGGACGAACTTTACACTATAGTCGATGGCGGCGGAAAAATCCTGGATGTATTTGTAAATCACGAAATTTATGGTGAACTGAAAGCGGATCTGATGCTAGCTTCCAGGAAAGATGTGGATGAATTCTACAGCCAGATGAAAGCGGGTAAGATATCACCGCTGAAACACCTCACTGACGATTATCACTACCATACAATAACGGGAGAATCCATAGAATTACTCGACTTCATTGAGGGAGAGCTAAAGAAAAAAGGTTATTTGAGCGAATAGCGGAAAGAGGAAGATTATGCTAAATGTTGCACAACGTATCGATCGGCTGCCATCTACGCCTATGTTGAGAAAGATATTGTTTATTACCGGCATCGGTTGGATGTTTGATGCCATGAATCAAGGTATGGTATCCGGAGTAATGGCCGCCATCGGCAAAGATTGGGCGTTGAGTACCGGCCAGCTGGGATTGCTTGGCAGCGTAGGCATGCTGGGTATGGCGCTGGGAGCGACTTTGTCGGGCATTGCCTCAGACAAATGGGGCAGGAAAACATTGATAGTGATCAATTTGGTCATTTTCGGTGTTGCAAGCGGTTTAGCAGGTTTTGCTGTAAACTATCCAATGCTGCTGATTTTAAGATTCTTTACCGGCTTTGGCCTTGGGGGTGAAGGACCCGTAGCATTTGCTTACATCAGCGAATATTCGCCTACTAAAATAAGGGGGCGAAATGGTATATTATTAGAAAGCTTCTGGGCATGGGGTTGGATCATAGCCGCGCTGGTAGCCTATTTTCTTATACCGACACACGGTTGGAGGGTGGCCTTTTGGATAGGTGCCATACCGGCTTTGTTTGCCGTGATTCTTTATAAGACCGTCCCCGAATCCGCCCGCTATCTGGAATCCGCCGGCAGGGCCGAGGAGGCAGATGCCCTGGTGCGTGTCATGGAAGAGCAAGTCGGAATCAGTTACAGCGAAGGTGCGCCGGAAAAAGCAAACAACGGGCTCACTGAAAAGATCCGCATAACCTTCAAAGACCTGTGGTCAAAAAAATACCTAAGGAGCACTGTGGTTCTTTGGGTGATATGGTTTGGTGTCAACTTCGGATATTATGGCTTCGTCCTATGGACTCCTACCTTGCTTGTGGGTAAAGGCTTTGCCCTGGTCAAAAGTTTTGAATTCACATTGATAATGTGTCTCGCGCAATTACCGGGATATTTCAGCGCGGCATGGCTGGTTGAACGAATCGGGCGGAAAAAAGTTCTGTCTGCATATTTTGCGGGTACAGCGGCTGCTGCATGGCTTTTCGGCCATGCGGGCACCACCGGCGCCGTATTGGCATATGGGAGCCTGCTTTACTTTTTCAGCCTGGGAGCCTGGGGATGCGTATACGCCTACACGCCTGAAATATATCCGACCGTCGCCCGTGGGAGCGGGACGGGATGGGCTACGGCATTCGGGCGGCTCGGCGCTTTTTCGGCGCCTTTCATAGTGCCCGTAATATATAATTTTTATGGCAGCGAGAAGGGCTTTACTTACGTCTTTGTCATGTTGACGGCAGTCTTTGCTTCCGTCGCCGTCATAGTGGCTATATTGGGGAAAGAAACGATGGGAAAATCCCTGGAGGAAATCAGCGAATAGAGCGAACAAACAGGCTTTTGAGTTAACATCTTCAAAAAAAATTTCCTTATTTTACGCAGTTTTTAAATGTGTAAAAAACTCCGGATTGCAGATACTACTAAAGGAAAAGGAAGGAGATGAAATAATGGCTCGTAAAAGAATTTATCTTGCTTTTCTGTTGATCTTAGGTTTGTTAATGTTTGCGGCCTGTGCCAGATATGACGGAGTACCAAATGTTAACCAGAGGGATGGAGTGATGGATAACGACGGTCTTCGAAACAATGGGGGTATGAACGGCACCGACTTAAACAGAAACAATGCCGGGGGCTTTAATAACAATGCCGGAGGCTTGAACAACAATGGCGGCGGTTTGAACAACAATGCCGGAGGCAACTGGAACAATACCACCAATAACGGACTCACAAACAACAACCTAGGTCAATAAGACGAACAGGCGCCGATAGCAGGCGCCTTTTCATTTTACTTAATGAAAGGTCCCGGGTTTGGAAATTGCCGAAAGAGCATCTCCGGCTTCATCCACATATATCCGCCTTCTGGCTATGTCGGCCATTGATAACAATCCTATCAATCTATCGTTATCGATGACAGGAAGCCTGCGAACCTGATGTTTTGCCATCAGGATGGCAGCCTGGTGAGTGTTCATATTAGGGGTGGCAAATACGGGATCCATAGTCATGATCTCGGTAGCAGTTTTAGGATTTTCATCGCCGGTGACCATGCGCACAACAATGTCCCTGTCCGTTATTATCCCTAAAACCCTTCCTTTGTCATCGCAAACCGGAATAGCGCCCACATCTGCTTGCCGCATGCGCCTGGCGACTTCGGTAATACTCATTTCAGGACGAGCCGAAATAATGGAAGTAGACATAAGATCTTTGACTTTCATCGGAATTCCTCCTTTAAATCCATTGAAAGAACAGCAGACATATTATAATTATGTCCTTTTAAAGTCATTTTTATAAGCCCTGCGGATTGTTATTTATCCGATGGGTATGCTAAACTAAGAACAAAGAATTTCCATCCTGTGAGGGGATATATCATGAAGAAAAAACAAAAGAAAATAACCGGAGTACTTGCCAAGCATAGAAAAGGATTTGGGTTCGTCATAAGGGATGATAAAGAAACCGATAAAAGCAAAGGCGATATCTTTATTTCACCTGACGACATGGGCACTGCCATGGACAAAGACAGGGTATCGGTAAAAATAAGTAACGCGGGGGCCGAAGGCAACAGGGCAGAGGGTATTATAGAGAAAATTATTGAAAGATCAAACAGGGAAATCGTAGGGACTTTGATAACCAGAGGAGATCACGGCTATATCGTACCTGTGAGGAGCAAATGGTCGGAGGATATCTTAATAGCCAAAAGAAATTTTAACGGGGCGAAATTCGGTGATATGGTAGCAGCCGATATTATAAAATGGCCCACAAGGGACAGGAGAGCAGAGGGAAAGGTCAAAGAAATCATAGGCAGGAAGGGAGAGGCCGGGGCCGACATCAAAGGATTGATACGCAGTTTTAATGTGCGCGAGGATTTCGGCACAAAGGTCATAGAAGAGGCGATTTCTGTTTCCCGCCCGATTGAGAAAGAGGATCTGAGCTGCCGACGGGACCTCAGGAACGAGCAAATAATTACTATAGACGGGGCCGATGCCAAGGATCTGGACGATGCTATATCGATAGACAGGACAAATGGCGGGAATTTCGTTTTGGGCGTCCATATTGCTGATGTCAGCCATTATGTCAAGGAGGGAGGCGCCCTGGACAAAGAGGCCTTGAAAAGAGGAACCAGCATCTATCCGATCGATCGGGTTGTACCGATGCTTCCTGCTGAACTATCCAATGGAATATGCAGTCTGTCTCCCGGCGAAGACAGACTTTGTCTGACGGTGACGATGGAGATAAACGAAAGCGGAGATGTAGTTTCATACGATATATTCGAAAGTGTGATTCGTTCCGGTGAAAGAATGGTTTATACGCAAGTTTCTGATATGCTCGAAAACAGTGATACAGCACTGATCGATAAATATAAAAATTTATACCCGAAGCTGTTGCTCATGCAGGAATTGGCCTTGGCTTTGGGGCGGAACCGTAAAGAAAAAGGAAGCCTGGATTTCGATATCGATGAGGCCCAAATAACGCTGGATACCGAAGGAATGCCGATCAGTGTTGAGGCGGCGGAAAGAAGGGTGGCAAATCGTATAATAGAAGAGTTCATGCTTGTTACAAACAAAACGATAGCAGAACATTTCTACCATCTGGAGCTGCCATTTGTATACAGGGTCCATGAAAAGCCTTCGGCGGAGAAGGTCTTTGAGTTTAAAAGGTTTTTGTTGAGCTTGGGAATTGCGTTTAAGGGCCACCCCGAGAACCTCCACCCCGGGTCTTTGGATGAAGTGCTCGGTAAAGTCAAGGGCACAGACAAGGAAAATGTGGTAAACACCGTAATGCTTCGCTCGAT
>CAYYHH010000135.1:0-5675 GCA_964471645.1 uncultured Oscillospiraceae bacterium | reverse complement strand
CCTTGTTGTATCGCCCATATCTGAGTCTCCTCCGAAAAAAGGGAGCCGGGCTTCCTGTAAGGAAAAGCCTTTCAGCGGTATCCTAAAATAAAAAACGGAGGAGAGAAACATGAAAACAACATATGTCATTGGGGATGTCCACGGTTGCTTTGGTGCGTTGACAGATTTAATTGAGGTCTCCGGCGTCCGGCTTGGAAAAGACAGGCTGGTATTGCTGGGGGACTATATCGACAGAGGCGATCAGGAGCATGAAGTGCTTGCCTTATTGATGGATCTGAGAGAGCGAATTAATCAAAATCTCTTCATTCCGCTGCGGGGAAATCATGAGCAGATGCTGTTGGATCATGTGGAATGGTATGGGGCGAAATCATGTCGTTTCAGTAAAAGCGAATTGGATTTTATGAAGAGCCTTCCGGTCAGCTACCAAGATGAACATTGGTTTTATGTCCATGGCGGTATAAATCCCGCAAAGAAACTGAGTGAGCAGACGGAGGAAGAAATGCTCTGGATTCGTGAAGAATGCTACCTTTACCCAGGGCCTTTGGAAAAGAATTTGGTATTTGGACATACCCCGACTCGGCTCATACACGGAAAAGATGAGCCGGTAATCTTAAGGGACCGGATAGCGCTGGACACCGGATGCGTGTTTGGCGGGAAACTTAGCTGCCTTGTGATAGAGGACGGTGTTGCATTATCGACATATTCGGTTACAGCCGATAAGCGGGTTGTATTATTCAAAATTGCAGCATAAACTAACAAAACAAAGAGGCTATGGGAGAGTTTGTTGCCCATAGTCTCTTTTCTGTACCGGGTGATCCAATTCAACCCTATCGGATTGCTATAAATAAATTATTAATAATCGTCATGATTATTTGCAAAATATTCATCCATCTTTTTCTTCATAAAGGCTTCTGCCCGTTGGACGGACTCCATAGTGAATGCTTTTGCCGATTCATACTCTGAGAAATATTCGCCGAGAGTCGTTAAAATCCAAACACCAAATTCATCTGCATTAAAATCTACCCTTTCGTCTTCAAAAGGCCTCACAGAGACAGCCAGCTCAATGTAGTTTATGCCGTGGTAATTTTGCAAAATATCAGGTAAGTCTTCCATCCCTGTGTTGAAAACAATACAAACCTCATATGATACCATGGGCTGGCCCTCGATATAATCGAAAAACGAATCCAGGTAGTTGGACAATTCATTAAGGCCGGTATCAAACTCCATTTTCAATTCAGGGTTAATCTTATTATTATTGGATACATATGGCTCCCCCAGTGTGAGATGGAAAATTGCATATGTACCTCCGTTATCGTCGCTTTCTCCCGAATCATGCCCAAGTAAATTTACCTTCTTTTCAAATTGTGGCCTTGTCTCTAATGTCTCAAGTCTTTTTTCATTTAACATGATATGTTCCTCCTTTTTTAAACCCCTTATTGATGTATCTTATGGCTCAATTATAGCAAAGAAGGAAGGAGCCTAACAGGAAGCTGAGTTTCCGTTTTTTTTACCATTGTGATGGCCTCCCCAACCCACGTTCGGCAGCCGCAATTGTTACAGCCACTTAGCAATGCCTGAGTTGATATCCATTAGCCTTGCCTAGGAGGATAGGCACGTTTCATGCCTATAAATTTGACACGGTCAGTTTCATGTGAACCATTTCATAACGAAATCTGAATAGGTATAATTCTCCTAAGTATGTTAGGTTCAAATGAAGCGGGGTAATCAAATTGGATTTTGAATTTCATGTGAAGACAGGTTTCTTCGAAACCAAATATTACAATTGTTTATCCAAAAAGGAATGCTGTTTCTTTCTCCTAAAGAATCAGAAGACCGGTTAATAACCATACCGGAAGAGAGTATTCTCAATATCACAATTAAGAAAAGCCAGAAATCCTTTAAGGTGCAAATCCAAACAGATAAGAAGATTTATCAAGGGCTATTGAATAATAAGATAGGATTTGAAAACTTCATTAGTCAAATCAAAGAAAATATTAGCAAAAAAATTCTATGTGGATACGAGGAGGAAATTGAAATGCGGAAAAAGACATTAGCGCGGTTGCTGACCTTTTTAATGGTGTTAGGAATGTTCCCCGCAATCGGCCTTGCGGATGAAAACGTGCCGACCTACGATTTTTGCGATATGCCAAACAATTGGTCAACCGCAGCTTTGGAAAAAGCAGTTGCTAACGGGCTGCTTATGGGACGTACCGTCGGAGATAAAATCCTGATTGAAGCAGATGCGCCGCTTAAGCGTGCTGAAATGGCGGCGGTGGTTAACAGGGCATTCGGTGCAGTTAAACAAACTGATCTCCGGAACGTTACGGATGTAGAATCCACTGCCTGGTATGTCAATGATATGTCCGAATCCATAATGATGGGGACTTTTGTAAGGGATAAAGAAATGCGCCCGGAAAGCAATATAACCCGTCAAGAAGCCTTTGTGGTTCTGGCAAGGGCATTCAAGATCAGTTCCGCTACCGCAGAAAATAAGGCCTTGAATGGCTTTTCCGATAAGGCTGACGTGGCAGCATGGGCGAAAGATGAACTAAATGCCATGACAGAGGCTGGTTATGTTAATGGATATAACGGCAAGCTCAGCCCTAATGCAAATATAAGCAGGGCAGAATTTGCAGTTGTTATGGATAATTTAGCCAAGCAGTATATAGACGCAGACGGGGAGATTACAAGTGTTACATCTTTTGGCAATGTAATCATACGTGCAGCCGGCGTTTCGCTTAAAAACCTTGCTATTAAAGGCGATTTAATCATTGCAGATGGTGTTGGCGATGGGAATGTGACCTTAGACAATGTCACCGTGGAAGGCCGGACTGTTGTAAGAGGCGGCGGTGAGAACTCCTTTATTATTAAAGGTGGCTCCAAGCTTGGCAGGGTTATCGTCTGCAAGGTGGACGGCAAGGTACGGATAGCCGTCGAAGAACCGGCTGCTGTTGAAGTAATTTATGTTGATGATGGATCAGATGATGTGTTTGTTGAAGGCATCATTGGAACACTTGAGGTGGCCGGAGATGGAATTACCGCCACCGCCATAAAAGGAATCATTAGCAATGCCATTGTCAGCGGTGATAACTCTGCAATCATACTTAAGACATCAGTAGTCCTTAAAAGGGGAAGAATCAGTGGTGCCGGTTCTAAAATTATAGTAGAAAAAGGAGCAACCGCTAATAATATTATTATTGATGGTGCCGGTGCAAAGGTTGAAGGCGAAGGGATTGTCACAACTCCTTCTACCGGTGGCGGAGGCTCCTCACCTGCGGCTGTGAGCGTGGTTAATATTGCAACAGATATTGATGTAATAGACGGTGTTGAAAATGATGCCGTGGTTAAAGTAACACTGACCACTACTACCGGCGGTGCAGAAATTTACTACACAACTGATGGGTCCGAGCCGGCTGTAAGCTCTACTAAGTACACGACGCCATTTAATGTGCAGACCGATAATAAAGCAGGCGAAACAGTTACCGTAAAAGTGATTGGAATTAAGTCCGGAAGCAGTAATTCGGCAGTTGTCGAAAAGAAGATTGTGTTTAAGACAGCAGGCTTATACGTAGCTGATATATCTATTACCAACAATGCGGGGAAAATCACTTATTATGAAGGCGAAATACTAGATCTTACAGGATTGAGAGTAAAGCTGACCTACAGTGATGATTCAGAAGAAAATGTTGAATTACCTGATTTTGCCGCCAAAGGCATCACTACAGATCCTGTGAATGGAAGCGCCCTGACAACAGCCGACCACAACGGCAAACCCATATCGGTGAGCTGCAACGGTTTTTCTGACAGCGGTGACTCCTTAAGTGTATATCCTTCACAATTCGCGGGAGGTAACGGCACGATAGCCAATCCCTATAAGGTAGAAAATGCTGACCAACTGAATAAGGTTAGATATCACCTTGATAAACATTTCATCCAGACCGCTGATATTGACATGGCGGATTATCTTGGAGCAGACGGAGAAGGTTATAATGCCGGGGCTGGCTGGGACCCAATAGGAACTTTTGTGTCAGGCGGCACAGGGAGTCCTTTTACCGGCAGTTACAATGGTAACGGTAAAACAATCAGCAACTTGATTATAAATCGCCCGGACAAAGACATGGTAGGCTTGTTTGAATATAGCAGCGGTATTATAGAAAACGTTTCTTTGCTTGCAGTAGACATTATAGGGAAGGGTTATGTAGGCGGATTAGTAGGAAATCAAATATCCGGAGAAATATCTGATTGTAGTGTTTCAGGCTCAGTAAAGGGAATAGAAAGCAGTGTTGGAGGCCTGGCCGGACAAAGTAATAACGTTGAAGAAATTATTGCTTGCCATTCAGCGGCCTATGTTGAAGGATATAATGATGTTGGCGGCCTGATCGGACAAAATGAATATTCTAATATAGAAAAATGCTATGCATCAGGGAATGTCAAAGGTAATAGTTCTACTACCGGCGGTCTGGTCGCGGTAAATTATAATAGTGTTATCAGCAATTCTTATGCCACAGGATCGGTGGTGGGCACACACGATGAGGTAGGCGGCTTAGTTGGATGGAACACCTATAGCGCACGAATCGTCGATTCTTATGCAACAGGTCGAGTTACCGGTGGTGGTGAAGCAATAGGGGGCCTAGTGGGACAAAATAAAGCCTCCGCTAAAGTTGATAACTGTTATGCAACAGGAAAGGTTACGGGTGGAACCAAAGTTGGTGGCTTGATAGGAGAGACGATTGAAGGTGCAACAACAACTGACAGCTACTGGGATACCCAGACATCGGGACTGACTGTCTCCGCCGGGGGGATCGGTTATTCAACTCCCGCCATGATCAAGGATACTAACAGTGTAGAGATTTATATTGATTGGGATTTTACTGACACATGGACGATGGAAGAAGGGGTTTCTTATCCCTATCTTAAATGGCAAGGAAATGAAAATATTCCGCTGCCACCCACCGGCAATGCAGAGCTTATGGGATATTGGAAATTTGATGAGGGCACCGGATTACAAGCAGAGGACAGTTCCGGCAACAATTATCATGGAACAATTATTGGTGCACGATGGACTGAGGACAGAAATGAAGAACCGGGTAAGGCACTTGCCTTTGGTGCCAACCAATGGGTGGATATTCCGGATAGTAATTTAAAAGCTGAAGCAATGTCCTTCAGTGCCTGGATCTTTATTAAAGACAAGAATCCCGACGTTGCTCCGATATTTTCTGCTGAAAAGGGTACAGGTGCGACGGGGTTTGCCTACCGCCTGCAAGTTACAAAGGATCTTTATCTGCGCTTTGAAACGATTGCACCATATAGTGTAGCCAATGCACGGGTTTCAACATCAGATGATCCACTTGACCTAAATAAATGGTATCACGTGGCGGCCACCTATGACGGTTTTAAAACAAGAATTTACCTTGATGGGATATTGATTAAAGAAGATGATTACGCCAGCTATCGGGCAATGAACACAGCGGCAGATATCCCCGTTGGCATCGGACATCTTCCCGGCTGGACTGTCCAGTGGTTCAAGGGTACTATCGATGATGCCCGGATTTACAGTGGAGTCCTGTCTTCAGGGGAGATTGAAACCCTGGCTGAACTTAGGTAATAGACTATATAGATAAATAGAATATTTTAGCCGGGATCTAAAAACAAGAGGCTCTACTTCTTGTCGGAAA
>CAYYHH010000134.1:0-5700 GCA_964471645.1 uncultured Oscillospiraceae bacterium | reverse complement strand
CTTCGAAATGGAGATGGGGTGGATCGCTGCTTTCAAACAAGGCGGTTATGCCTACACCGCTGATTACGTCTCCGGCCTCCACCACATCACCCTCTTCTACCATTCGATCTGTGGACAGACTTCCATAGCGGGTCATATATCCGCTTCCATGGCTGATTTCAATGGTGATCCCTAATTTATCATCATTGTAAACCTTTGTTACCGTACCGCCTTTAACAGCCTTTACCGGAGTCTCGGGTGCCGCCTCGATATCTACACCGGAATGTACAATATATTGATCCAGGGTGGCGCTGTATATCAGCTCGTCCCCTGAAAAACCTTTTGTGATAACCCCGCCTTCAATAGGAAAACCCATCTTTTTTTCTGCCTTCTGATTGTCCTTGGGTGCAGGTGCAGGCGTGTCCCGACTGTCTACCGTAGGCACCGGCTGCACAACGTTAAGGTCACTCTCTCCTATCAAATAATTATCGCGATCACGGTTATTATTTATGTTTCTGTCCCTATCGTTTTCAGCCAGCCATTGACGATCGTTATTCCAAACCACCATTGCCGCCGCAACGATAAGAAGCACCGCTATGATACTCACCATAGTATAACGGTAATTCCACTTGCGCTTTTCATTATCGTTTTTATCGTATGCGCTATTTCCGTCAATTCGCATTATTATACCTCCATAAAAAATTTATTATTTAGTTGTAGTATCTCCTTAATTTTTGCATATCATACTGTTATAGCGTTTTTGAACAGTTATAAAGGAAGAAAACTTCTTTTTGCCCGAGATTGGCCGGTGTTGGTATTTGTTTCTCTTGACTTTAGACTATGGTGCGTATAAAATGTATAAATATTCGCACTAAAATGAAATAAAATCCTGCTATGTTTGAAAAAATGCTTGACACAGTCCGGGTTTTATACATTATAATAATGCAATTATAACTAACGGAGGAAACTACATTGAGCAAGTATATTATGGCAGAACAAAATTCCAGAACGATATCCGGAGAGGATAAGATCTTCGGTATAAATAAATTGGCACAAGACATGGCCCAGACGGCAGGCAAGGATAAGGTAATCAATGCAACGGTCGGATCTTTGTTGGATGATAGCGGAAAACTGATAGTTCTTCCTTCTGTGGCTGAGGCGTTAAAGGGTTTATCCCCCCACGATTTTGCCGAATATGCACCAATTGCGGGGCTGCCCGCCTATCTTGATGCCGCGAAAAAAGCGATATTCAGGGATTATATTCCCAGGGGTTTTCTGGAGGCGGTAGCCACCCCGGGTGGTACGGGAGCCCTTCATAACGCCATACAAAATTATACTAAAAGGGGCGATACGGTGCTGACCACCGATTGGCACTGGGGGCCATATGCTACCATAACCCAGGAGCTTGAACGCAAGTTGGATATTTATTCATTATATAATGATAATGGTACCTATAATACCGATGCCCTCAGCGATAAGCTTGAGGAAGTATTTGCCCGTCAAGACGGGGTCCTCATTATCCTCAATACGCCTTCCCATAACCCGACGGGTTATTCTCTGACATCTGAGGATTGGGATCGGCTCATTTCACTTCTCGGTCGTTTTTCGGAAGATAAATCAAAGAAAATCATCCTTCTGGTGGATGTAGCCTACCTGGATTTTGCAGGCGATGCAGAGGAAGTGCGGGCATTTCTTCCCAAGTTGGATAATTTACCCGACAATCTTCTGCCATTGATTGCCTTTAGCATGTCAAAAAGCTATACTATGTATGGGATGAGGTCCGGTGCCTTGCTTTGCCTTTCGCCAAACAAAGACATTGCCGATGAATTCAAGGCAGTCAACAGCTTTTCCAACAGAGGCACCTGGTCCAACGGGACCAGATCCGCCATGGAGGTATTGGTCAGGATCTTCGCTGATCCGACCCTCAGAAAAAAGGTAGCGGAAGAAAGGGATTCCGCCCTCTCACTGTTGCTTTCCCGCGGCAATATATTCACAGAAGCCATCGAAAAAGCCGGATTGAATATGTGTCCCTACCACTGCGGGTTCTTTGCCATAGTGTTGTGTGATGACCCGGATGCCGTGGCAGCGGAAGCAATGAAAGACGGCGTATTCACTGTGCCTATGGGGCAGGGGATCAGGGTATCCATAGCTTCCCTCTCCGAAGAAAAATGCAGATTGGTTCCGGAAGTTCTTGCCCGAGCCATAGGCAGGGTCGGCAGATGACAAGATCTTATGTTAGGAGCATATGATGGATCTTAAAATGTGTGATAAACCGGAAACTTCCTTGATCCACTCGTTGGATGTGGAAGTTTTCTATCTTAATGAGAATGGGATCATGAAGCCCTCCGCCTACCAGGCTCTGTTTGCGGAATTGGCGGAAAAGCATTTGGATGTGTACAGATCCGGTGCTGATGAAACTATGAAATACGGTCTTGCATGGGCTCTGGTTTCGATGTCAATTGAAATAAAACGCCCTATAAACAGCTGCATGAAACTCAATGCCCATACCTGGTATTCCCATAGGCAAGGCCCCTATTTCCGAAGGGAACTGGTATTTTGCAACGATGAGGGGGACACGATATTCCAAGGCAGTACATTCTCCATACTTTTGGACGTAGCTACACGCAAGGTATTCAGGAAAAAAGAGCTTCCATTCAGGCTTACCGATCCCGATGAGGTTTTTTGCATGGAGGCAAACCATCATTTTAAAGGAAAAGTGGAGTTATCCCCTTATGAAAAACGCAAAGTCTATGGCAGCGATATAGATTTGTTGGGTCATGTGAATAATCGCCGATATGGCGACTTTGCCTACGATGCCCTCACGGCATCAGAACGGCTTCGGCTTAACGAACTCACAAGAATGGATCTTTTCTTTATCTCGGAGATGCGTGCCGACGACGAGTTTACGGTTTATAAATCAATTGAGGAAAATCGGATCATACTTCGCGGCCAAAATAATACAAAGGACGATACGGCTTTCGACTGCATATTTCATTTTTAACTTCACCCCATCCCCAGAATAGGAGAAGACAATGGCTGCATCGCAAAATATTATTACCATTTCGGAGGATCTGGTTAACAATACACTCAAAAGGAAGCTTCTTTCATCATCGGCGGGTGAATACATCACCGGCTATCGCATCACTTTTTCACAAGGTTATATATATCTGGATCTGAATCTTCGGATAAAAACCCTGGGTCCTCTGGCTGCAAAATACAGGCTGGAGGTAGTGGATTTCAGTTTCAGACCGGGGAGCCACAAGATTATTGCCGATTATGTCGAAGACGTGCGCTCAACCGGCAGCCTTATGCAAGGCATGATGTTGAAAGCGGCCGCAAAAAAAGGCAGCACATTTCTGCAGGCTGTCATCGCAATGACAAATCCTCCGGGTATAAAAGCTGATGCAAAAAGCTGCTCCATTGATCTGGAACAGCTTCTGAAACTAAGCAATGAAGCCGCTTCGATGCTTGTCTTAAAATATGAGGGCAGCAGAGACGGCACGCTCCGGTTTGAATATCAGCTGATTCTGTAGCCTTTTGGTGACGGTTGATTTTAGAAGTGCATCGGCCCCATCCAATAAATAAAATGACGGAAGAAAAACAGGCCGCCTATTGCTATGATCACTAAAACAGCAATCAGCAATATTATGATAAACCTTTGGCCGTCCCGCCGTGGCGCCTCGGGATAATTATCCCCATAGGCGGAAGCACCGGCGGATGTATTGCCTCCGGCCGCAATTTTGCCGGGTACGATGATGGCCGCTATTATGTAGGCTATGATGCCGCTTCCCCCCATTAAGGTGAATACAACCGCGATTAAACGGACAATCACCGGATCTATCCCGAAATACTCTCCAATGCCGCCGCACACTCCGGCGATAACCTTATTTTGTGATGATTTGTACAGTCTTTTTTCCATAAAAACTCCTGACCGGCTCTGAACCTTCAAAGATCTTCGACATCCCGACCCGCCGAAATGCTCGCAGGGCACTGATGTATAATGTCCGCATCCTTAATTCGTGGACATTATATCATCGAAATGGTTTGCTTACCACGGATCAGCTCAAAATGGACCTGAAAATTATTGTTTTATAATGTGATTACTTTGTCTACGGCCTGCATCGCCTCAACGATGTCGTACATATTACTGACAGTTCCCACTTTGAGGTCATCGGCCAATTTATAATAATTCAGACAAGCGCCGCAGACCAACACCTCAGTCCCCCGGCTGATCAGCTCCTCCAGATGTTCAATGGCTTGATTATGGCTTACAGGCACTTTTACTCCCTCATTCATAAAAAGTACATAGGAAGGGATGTCGGTCCCCTGGGCAAGCGTGTAGAAATACATTTTCATCAAAGTGGTCCCCAACTCCGGGTCGCCGTTGCCTATGCCCTCCTTCCCTATGAATACAGCCCATTTATTTTTCGTATCGGGATTTGCAGCTTCCTTTCTTGCGGCACCGACAGATGCGTCCGATCCGACACCACGGCCAATCTTTGGATCAATTTGTGTTTGCCCGGATTTTGTAAGGCGAACCGAGAAGTCATCGGGTGCATTTCCCGCGACGGTCATATCAAAACCGAGGTTCTTACCTAAACGCATCAGGTTTTCCACAGCGGTTTTGTTATCTACCCTCACGATGAAATCCGTCTTGCCTTTGTCCGCCTCTTTCTTGGCCATTATTACGGGAATCGGACAAGCCTTTTTCCTCGCATCAACTACATTATCCATGTAACATATACTCCTTTTTCGATTTCATTTGGTCCTTTGTTCCGGTTACGATTTTTCCACTGTTGCTATGCCGCTGATTTCAACGCCTTCTCTTTCAATGATCATCCTGATGGCATCGGCGTCTTCACCTTTGATCAGGATGGAGATCCCGCAGCTGGCACTCAATTCCCTGGGTGTCGGCGCTATCATGACCTTGAAACCTTCCCTGCGAAGGATCTCGTTGAGTTTTATGCCGTTGGTCTGATTGGGAAATAATATATAATATTGCTTCATAGCAACACCCTGGCCTCCCCCGCCATCGCCGTAATTTTTTGCTCGTCCAGGTATTCTAATATCAGCACCGCATATTTCCTGGAGGTGTTCAGCAAATCGCGATATTCCGCCAAAGTAATATTGTCGTGTTTTTTCATATGATCCCAGAATCTTTTCATAGCCTCATCAAAGTGGCCGGAATGCATGTAATATTGATAAGTCAGCCTTTTCAGCTTGCCGCTTTGAGCCATGGATTCAATAATTTGTGCTGCCAGCACCTTATCCTTTTCCCCTGCGATACATTCGTCCAGTTCCGGAATCTCAAAACCTGCTTCAATGTATTTTCTTTCTATACGGGCCAGCGTTTCCATATGTTCAGGGCCGTACTTCACCTTATGGTCCGGTAAAGCTATCGAGTTTCCTGCGTCTCTGATCTTCCCCGCCTTGATCAAATAGCGCAAAAGCGGATCCACTGCCTTTACATCTCTGAAATACAGTCTGTCAGCCAGTCTTTTCCGATACTCGCCCTTTTGCATTCCTATTGATATGGGATTTTTGCTGTGGAATTCAGCTAAAATATCCTGACCCGTATTTGCGATTTTTTTAGCATAATCAGCGTGTATGAGAGTATCGTCCGACAGCAGCACTGCCTTTCCGCCTGCTTTTAATTCCTCAATACCCTTTGTGACCTCCTCAACGGTTAGTCCGCGATAATCGAAAACGACTACGGACTGC
>CAYYHH010000133.1:1190-5722 GCA_964471645.1 uncultured Oscillospiraceae bacterium | reverse complement strand
TCTGCCGGCGGACAGCTTTGCAGAAGCAGACGGAACCTTCACTAATATGGAGGGAAGAGTCCAGAGGGTCAGAAAAGCAGTTCAGGCGCCGGGTGTTTCGCTGGTTGATTGCAAGATCATCGGATTGCTCCTCGACCGCCTGGGTGTTCCGGCCGGATTCAAATCCGCAGAGGATGTGTTCCGGGCGATTACCAAAGAGGTACCGGGATATGCTGGTATGAGCTATGAGACATTGGAAAAAGAGGGCTCGATTGTGATTAAATAAGTCATGGCTCGTCTGTGATTAAATAGGCCACGGATCGATTGTGATAAAATTGGCCACGGATTGATTGTGATTAACCCGGCCACGCTCAGTGCCTGCTCTGAAGCTTGGGCGGCGGCCGGATAAAATTGAAAGAGGTTGTTCGACGCAGAATCAGCGGATCCTGCATTGAGCCGCCTCTTTTTCTTTGCGGTCTCGTCCTTTGCCTCAAGGCGGTCAGAAAACGGGATTTTTTAGTTTTAAATTGATTCGGACTTTGTTATAGTAGTGAGAGGAACAGGAGGTATCCATGGAACGCCTTATATTTCATGTCGATGTAAATAGCGCATATCTTTCCTGGGAGGCGGCCAGGCGCATGGCTTCGGGGGAAGAGGATATCCGTCTGATAGCCTCGGCTATCGGAGGCGACAGGGATAAACGCACAGGTGTGGTTTTAGCAAAATCAATACCGGCTAAGCGAATGGGGGTCAAAACAGGTGAGCCGATTGCCATGGCGCTGAGAAAGTGTCCCAATCTTTTTATAGCAAAGCCGGATTTTCTTTTATACGAAAAAAGTTCCCAATCTTTTATGGACGTGTGCGGCAAATATTCGCCCCTGGTAGAGAAATATTCCATCGACGAGTGTTTCTTGGATATGAGCAAAATGAGACAGATTTATCCCGATCCCTTCAAAGCAGCAGGGCAAATCAAGGATGAAATACGGAACAATTTGAATTTTACCGTCAATGTGGGGATCGGACCCAATAAGCTTCTGGCCAAAATGGCCAGCGATTTCGAAAAGCCGGATAAAATTCATAGCCTGTTCATTGAGGAATTAGAATCCAAACTATGGCCTTTGCCCGTAAGGGCTTTGTTTTCGGTGGGCCGCGTCACAGCGGAGCGATTGGAAAAGGCCATGATTTACACCATAGGCGATTTAGCTAATGCGGATCTGAAAAAGATTCAATCATTGGTGGGAATTAAGGCCGGGCAGCAGATTTACGATTACGCCAACGGAATTGATGATTCGCCCGTCATAAAAGGAGGCAAAGAAGCAAAGGGTTATAGCAATTCGACGACATTAGATAAGGATGTAAGAACTGTAGAAGAGGCGTTTAAAATCCTGATGGCGCTTACCGATACCTGCGCATCACGTATGAGGGCGGATGGGGTGAAGGCCTACTGCGTTTCTGTAACTATCAGGGACAATTTTTTTAAAGACAAATCCCATCAAAAAAGTTTGACAGAGCCTACCGATATTACATCGGAAATTTATAGTGTATCCGGAAAACTTTTTTCAGAATTGTGGGACAAAAAGACCCCGCTAAGGTTATTGGCCGTAGCACTTACCGATCTGACAAGAGAGGAATGCATCCAGCAATCTTTTTTCTCCGATGGAAACAAGGAAAAAGACACGAAACTGGACAAAGCGGTGGACAGTATCCGAAGCAAGTTCGGCACCGGGACTATTATGCGGGGATCAGTACTGCAAACCGGTGCTGATGTAGGCAAGAGGCACAAAGCGCAAATAGATAATAAAAAACCTGAGCCGAAGTAATGTGGCTTATCCTGTGTAATTTGCACAGTTGTATACAGGATATTAAGAAGAAACAGATACTATCAGAGAAACAATTATCATCGCAGGGTGCAATTATCGTAGAAAAAATTGGTACACATATAATGAAATATATTTTGCAAAGGGCATTTATAAGATGAAGGATTTTGATAATACAACAAAAAAGATTGATGACCTGATAGAAAAAGGTGCTGAAGAAGAATTGGGAGAAGCTGTGCTTCAAATAATTGATAGTTTCCACGGCTTAATTAAAGACATAGAACAACGCCAGGAAAATAAGGCTTGGAAAAACATCGAACCGCCCTTCAATCTTCGTTGGGCCTTGGGGAGGCTGACAAAAGATGATTTGAACAAAATCCGACAGAACTTTGGATTTAAAAATATCAGCTCATTAAAGAAAGCGGATCTGATTGAAACTCTTGCCGTGCTGGTTCCATTAATGTATAAAAACACCCTCTACGCCCTGGATGAAAACAGATATGAACACATAAAGCTTATGGTGGCACATTCGGGCGTTATTCCTGATATGGGACTTTCATTTGAAAAAATCAGTGTGCTGCAAAAGAACTGCTTGGCTTTCACAGGGGTATATGATAACAAGAAGGTTCTGTTTATAACAGACGAGCTGATAAATATTTTTCAGGGAATCGATGACATCAATCTCAAAAATATGGCAAAGCGTAACACAAAATGGATCAGCTTGGCCGGAGGAATGCTTTATTATTATGGTGCGATGGCCCCCATTACCATGATGAAAAGAATTGAAGATCTTATGGGACAAGAAGTTGATTACAAGGAATTTATTGAGGTCCTGTATTTGGCGGGCGATTATTACAAACAATTCCATTGCGACGCCTTCGGCTATAAAAATATAAGAGTAAGAGATGGTTTGGAAGTCCTTTTAGAACATAAAAAAAGGACCGATATAGAGTTTTATCCATTTACTATGGATCAGCTGATTGCAGCCGGAGACCCCGACTACGTAGATATTACAAAAGAGGCCCGGGATTTTATCGCCTTTCTCCGTGATAACTATGAACTTTCAGACGGAGAAGAGACACAAATAATTCAACAATTGAATGATACAATCAATGCGGGTGCTCAGCCAGAGGACATATATAAAAAATTGAGTAGAGAATTCCAAATTCCTACAGCAGAGTATGGACAAGTATTCATGACGGAACTGACGAAGCTTTATAACGGCACCCGCCGATGGATACTTAAAGGGCATACCCCAAATGAATTGGACGATAACATAACGGATAGCACAGGCAGCACAAGGCACCAGGTACCGCATGTGGCAAGTAGAGTAACGTATCAGTTACCAAATGCGGCAAGCAACGTAACGTACCAGGCACCACATGCTGCCGGAAAGAAAATTGGCCGCAATGATCCATGTCCTTGCGGGAGCGGTAAAAAATACAAAAAATGCTGCGGCAGATGAAGCAATGGGCAAACGAAGACTTAATAAAGAGAATAATGACAGGTGTGAGCGGCAATGCCACTTTATTTAAACTTATTGAAGATATGGACTAAAGATACCGATCTTTTTGCAGCTTCCGATATTTGTTTGAAATCTCCGTTTGTTACTATTAACCCGGCTAATATGATTGTGACGCCCAACCACTGCATTTCTGACAGCCGCTCGGCAAGCACAATTCCTGAAACCAACAGGCCGAAAACAGGGACGAGCAATGATGTCGGAGAAACCTTTGACAGGGGATATTTCGAAATCAAATAATTCCATACCCCGTAACAAAGCAGGGTGGAAACAAAGGACAGATATAATACAGAAAAGACAGACATGTAATTTAAGTTTGAAAATGTGCTGACCAGGGCCGATGGCTTGTGAACTAACATAGCAAGCCCCAGCATCGGGATTGGCGGCACTATGCTTGACCATACGACCATGCCGAAGGTGTTGGGATCCTCGCCTTTTCTTATCAGCTCATCAGAAGCATATCTTGATACTATATTTGAAACGGACCAAAATGCGGGGGCGCCTGTTATAATAAGAATAGCCTTCAAGGGAATTGTTGAAATATCGTCGGCTGTAGATGCGATACCAATAATAATAAGCCCTATAGAAGCGATGGCAAATCCCGATAACTGTTTTTTATTCAATTTCTCCTTGAACAGCACTGCGCCTAATAAAGGCGTAATGAATGCTTGCAATTGAAGAATTATTGAAGCCAGACCGGCAGGCATGCCTATCTCTATTGCGTAAAAAACACATGAAAATTGCCCGACCCCTACGGTAAGGCCATAGGCCAATATATATTTAAAACTGACATCGGGCTTCTTTACGAAAAAAATTGCCGGAAACATTACTGCCATATATCTGACTGCGACCAGTAACATGGAAGGGATGCCGTCCAATCCAAGCTTAATAACTGTAAAGTTCGTACCCCAACCAATAGCAACTATTAAAGCTAAAACAATATCTTTTTTTCTCACCTGGGCCTCCACGAATGAAATGTGCCTTATCAGAATACCATAATAGATATTTTCCCACAAGCCCGCGTGAGAATTCATGCGGCTTCTGCATATCACCCCATACAGCTTATCTAAAATCATTTTCACTTAAGCCCGAGTGAGAATTCTTGCGGCTTCTGCATATCACCCCATACAGCTTATCTAAAATCATTTTCACTTAAGCCCGAGTGAGAATTCTTGCGGCTTCTGCATATCACCCCATACAGCTTATCTAAAATC
>CAYYHH010000133.1:0-1090 GCA_964471645.1 uncultured Oscillospiraceae bacterium | reverse complement strand
AGGAAATGCCGGCCATGTCAATCGTACCAATCACGCCGGCCATGCCGATTGTGCCGGCCATGCCAATCATACCGATCGTGCCGGCCAAGATAATAGGAGCAGATCAGGCTAAATCGCTTCCAATTGGGTTTTTAATTGCGCTAATGCCCGCCGGATTTGGGGAAACAGGAGCACAATGATAGTTAAAGCCGCTTCGGTACCAATATAGGTCAAATTATAAAACAGTGACCAGGTGAATGGATTGAAGCCTTCGGGCGCATATTCTCCGAAAAATATAACGCCGGATAAAAATGAGCATATGTACCGGCAGAAGGCTCCAAATAGGTATCCGCCGATAATCCCGAACTTTTTGTTGCGAAAGATCCCCGCAAAAGCCAATGCTCCTACCGCAAGCGGATAATCGAGAAACAATTGAAGGGGATGGATAACATAAGGATTGAAAATGAGCTCTACCAGGCCTGCACACATTCCGGCCATTACACCCCTGCGGACCCCCAGAAGATAACTGCACAGCGTAATTGATAACATGCTGAAGGCAGTTATGGATCCGCCCTGGGGCATACGAAAAATTATAACCTGATTCAATACTACATATAAAGCAACAAAAATTCCCGATAAAACAACGGCTTTCGTATCAATTCTTTTGTTCCTTCCTGAGACTAAAATCGCAATAAATAGGGCGACAATAGCCGTAATCGCAGCAATCTGGCCCGATGTGGATTCAAAAAAACCCTGCAGCTGATCTGATGATAAAAATGACATAAAAAATCCTCCTTACGTAACTGTGCAGGAGGGGAGTGGATGTGTCCAAATTTCAATAGGTTCTTACTTTATGAACTATTTCATTGGATTTGCTTCCCTACGCCGGTATTATCCGGATCAGGTGGTGAGGGTGTGCGGCAGAATATTTGCCCGCACTCTCAGCTGGTGCTCCCCTAGCATGTATTTGCTTATTTCAGGAAATAAATTTCCTATTGCAATCATAATACAGTCAAAATAAGAATTAGTCAAAATAAAATTTTAAATTTCGGCCAAATTTCGAAAATCAGTTAATATTCACACCCGCCCGAAAATATGCTGCAGTTTGATG
>CAYYHH010000132.1:0-5733 GCA_964471645.1 uncultured Oscillospiraceae bacterium | reverse complement strand
TCACATCTTCTCAGTTCTTTTTCCGCCTGTTCAATAAAGCCCTTTCGGCTGTAAATTCCTGTCTGAGGATCTATACTTGCCAATGCATTCGCTATAATTTCATCCCTGTCGGCCCTGGGAAGGGCTTCGGCCAAATACTTAAATTTCCTTATGCTGGATTTCAAATCGGTATAGCCTAGGCAGACCTTCCATCCCCCATTATCTTTTGCCACATATTTTTGGGTTTGTTCCCGGTTGACTTTACCCGTAATAGTTTCCATTTCCGTTACAGTTATAGAAAAATGCATTATTTTCGGATAGCTGGTTCCTGCATATTCGCAGTTATCATATGAACAAAAATATTCAATCTTGTAATTGCCCAGCTTATAGAGGTGGGTTACAGCTTTTTTCCATTCAATATAGTCGTTCAATGGAACATTCCTCTTGTCGGCAGCTGTAAGCTTTTGATAGGATTTTTCCCATTCTTCTTTTATTAAATTATCAAAGAAATCCTCCAAAGCCTTTTTGGCATAATCCTTTTCCCTCATAACACTGCCATAAGTCCTAGGAGGTGCCGGCTGCGTTCGCGTTTGTGGTCTGCCATTGCTGTTGCCCAGCCATTCTTTGTGGTAAGTCCCCCGTTTCTTTGGATTGCCGATAATGCTATAGGCTTCGTTGATCATTTTCATTTGTTCGGTTGCTGCCGTATTGTTGTTAACGTCTGGATGATAGATTCTTGAGAAGCATCGGTATGCCGCATTTATTACTTCCTGGCCCGCTTCATGGTGAACTTGAAGCATTTTATAATAGTCGATAAATTTGCTCATAGTATGGTTTCGAAACGCACTCCTTTGCCTATAGGTCAAATAAGGTCCCTCAATCAAATCCAGGATTGGTTTGGCTTTACTATAACATTTTCCGCCAATATATGCCACTGTTACCTTAATGCCTAAAGTTATTTGAGATTGTGCCGAATTATATATCAGAGCAAACAAAAACCTTCGCCGTATCGTGGGAGAAATGATTCTGAAGCAGGGCAACGACTTCAAAGCATTCCGAATCAAAAGCCTTGCCAGCCCGGATACCGTCGCTGTCTCCGATATAGAGAAGGCAAAATTGTCAATTTCCGAAGATGGTGACTTCGTCGTTAAGGCTGTCAGTGACCGATTGGTCAATTTTGCAAAAGCAATTTCCGGTGGAGATAAATCCAGGCTTGCCGAACTTAAATCGGCAATAGACGACGGTTTTGCTGCTGCAAGAGATGCCCTAGGTGGCTATTTACCAGCAATTTGCAACAAGACCTACAACGAAACCATGAGAAAATTAGATGCCTTGCCGATGAAAATTAGAAAATGCCGGCAATACAGTGCATTTTAAAGATCTAATCTAAAAATAAAATCTTTTAAGGAGGCTGAACATGAGCAAAGGTCATCCTAATGAGCCAATGCTGGATTTATTTATATACGAAACATCTCAGAATATTGAGCAGCTTGAGGCAATAATACTGTCCATTGAAAAAAACAATGATCTCACTCCTGAGGCAGTAAACGAGATATTCAGAATCATGCATACCATCAAGGGCTCCTCTGCAATGATGATGTATGACAATATTGCTTCCTTGTCCCACGCAATTGAAGATCTCTTCTACTTTTTTCGAGAAGGAAAGCCGGAAACCGTTGATTGCATCCCACTTTCGGACATGGTTCTGGAAGGGGTGGATTTCATAAAGCTTGAATTGGAAAAGATCAAGAATGGCGACAGTCCCGACGGAGACCCGGGAGGTTTAACCGGAAACATCAAAAGCTTTTTGGCTTCATTAAAAGGCGACGACGAAAAAATTCTGCAGCCTGCAGCCGGGAAAAGAGTTGCCACAACCGGTTCTAGTCAGCTGACCTCCCAGATCTCAATGTCCGGTGACAAAGGCAAAGCATATGAGGCCATTTTGTTTTTTGAAGACGGATGCGAAATGGAAAATGTTCGTGCCTTTTCTATCATTCATAATCTAAAGGATATAACAGACAATTTTTTGCACATCCCTGAAAATATCATCGATGATTCCGAAAGCGTAAATACAATCCGTGAACACGGTTTTACAATATTGCTGCGCACCGGATTAGGTTATCGTGAACTGTATGATTTCTTTACGGGGAATTCTTACATAAGAGAACTTGACCTCAGGGAGCTGCCTGAAACAGGCGGAACTGAAATGCCTGCCATTTTGGCAAACCCTCACCTGAACATAGACTCATCCTCTTTCACGCAAGATCATATCGAACATGGTAATTACGAAATTAAGAATGTACATCAAAGCATCATAAGCGTTGATGTTGTTAAACTGGACAAGCTCATGGATCTGATGGGCGAAATGGTCATTGCCGAAGCAATGGTCACGCAAAACCCCGAGCTTCAAACAATGGAGCTTAACAATTTTTACAAGGCTGCCCGCCAGCTCCGCAAAATTACCGACGAGCTGCAGGATATGGTCATGTCCATCAGGATGGTACCCCTGTCCGCCTCCTTTCATAAAATGCATCGTGTGGTCAGAGACGTGAGCAGAAAGTTGGACAAGGAAGCAGAGCTGGTGCTGATCGGCGAGGGCACAGAAGTTGATAAAAACATTATCGAGCATATTTCCGATCCCTTGATGCATCTTGTCCGGAATGCGGTGGATCACGGCATCGAAGATCCCGCCACCCGCAAAGCTGCCGGTAAGCCTACAAAGGGCCAAATAACACTTGAAGCAAAGAATTCCGGCAGCGATGTGCTCATCATGATCAGAGACGACGGCAAGGGGCTTGACAAAGGAAACATTTTGAAGAAAGCAAGAGCCAACGGAATCATAGATAAGCCGGAATCCGAACTGACCGATAAAGAAATATACAATTTGATTCTGATTCCCGGTTTTTCTACAAACGATGCTGTTACGGAGTTTTCAGGCCGTGGCGTGGGAATGGATGTGGTGGTAAAAAACCTTGAAGCTGTGGGAGGGACGGTGTTCATTGACAGCGTCCAAGGCGTGGGTACGGTGACGACGCTCAAGATTCCCCTGACACTGGCTATAATCGACGGAATGAACATTCGTGTAGGAAAGGCCAAATACACGCTTCCGACCACATCGATCAAAGAAACCTTTCAGGCAAAAGAGTCCACCCTTATAAAGGATCCCGAAGACAACGAGATGATTATGGTCAGAGGACAATGCTATCCCGTTACCCGGCTTCACAAGCTGTTTGATGTGGACGCTGATTATACTGATTTAACTGACGGAATAATGCTGATGGCGGAACAGGATGAAAAAAGCGTGTGCCTGTTTGCAGACGAGCTCCTGGGACAACATCAGGTTGTTGTAAAGGCTTTGCCGTCTTATGCAAGGAGGTTAAAGCAGGCCTCCGGGCTGGCCGGGTGCACCCTTCTGGGGGACGGCAGCATCAGCTTGATTCTCAACATCGGCGGCCTTATTAATATTTAAAACAATTTACCTTCACTGAAGCGACAATGTTGTCAAATAAACGGAGTAAAACCACAACTAAGGAGGATGTAAAAATGACACAACCGGAACTGATTAACCTGGATATTGCGGAGGATGAAGATACTCTCAAGGGTAAGTATCTTATCTTCTCAATGGACAACGAGTTGTACGGTATGGAGATACGGTATATCACAGAAATTATCGGCATCCAGCCCATCACAGAGGTCCCTGAAATGCCCAACTATGTTAAAGGCATTACTAACCTGCGCGGAAAAATCATACCTGTTATGGATGCGCGCCTCCGGTTTAAAAAGCCTGAAAAAGAACACGATGACAGGACATGCATTATCGTGCTGGATTCAAATGACACTTCTATAGGTCTTATCGTCGACAGTGTAGCGGAAGTTCTCACTATACAAGACGAGGATATAGCCCCTCCTCCCGAAATAAATAAAGGCGGGCAAAAATATATCAAAGGCGTCGGGAAAGCAGGCGGCAGCGTAAAGCTTTTATTGGATTGTCAAAGGCTTTTGAGTGACGATGAACTGGATTCTATTGAGGCTGTGGCGGAAACTGTTTAATACGGCAAAATGGACCGCATTATGCGGCGACATGAACCGCTTTTCTCTGTTAACTGTTCAAACCGGGGAGGAGTGACAGACCATGAGTGACCCCAAAAAAATAAAAGTGCTGATAGTTGATGACAGCCCCTTTTTCAGGCAAGCAATTGCAAAGGCAATAAGCATTGACCCGCAGATCGAAATAGCGGCTGTTGCTGCAAATCCTTCCGAAGCAAGGGACAGAATTATTGAAACCAACCCTGATGTCATCACCTGCGATGTGGAAATGCCTATAATGGATGGCATTGAATTTTTACGCTGGCTGTTGCCCCAGCATTTCGTACCTGTCATCATGGTCAGTTCCGTCAGCAATAAGGTTTTTGATGCCATGAATGCAGGGGCCGTAGATTTTGTGGTTAAGCCGGGCGGTAAATCACCATATAACGCCGAGGTCTTCAGCAACGATTTGATCCATAAAATCAAGGCAGCCTTTGGCGTCAGGGCAGACACGGTTAAGGTTCGCCGGACTGCAGGGTATATCGCGGAGGAAAAAATCAACAACAGCTCGGAAGCTATCATCGTAATTGGTGCCTCAACCGGCGGCACTGAAGCTATTTTCAATATTTTAAAGGCCCTCCCTCCCACAGTCCCCGGAATAGCCATCGTGCAGCATATTCCGCCGGTGTTTTCTAAAATGTTCGCGGAACGATTAAATTATCAGACGGCCCTGACCGTTAATGAGGCTCAAACCGGCCAACGTTTGGAACGAGGTACAGTATTAATTGCTCCCGGAGACAGACATATGAAAATCAAAAAAAGCGGGAACATATTCCAAGTTGAATGTTTCCACGGGCAGAAAGTCAACGGCCATTGCCCGTCTGTAGATGTGCTTTTTGACTCATCTGCAAGCGCTGCGGGCAAAAAAACTATAGGTGTTTTACTCACCGGCATGGGCTATGACGGGGCAAAAGGCCTATTGAGTATCCGCCGCAAAGGAGGCCGCACCATCGGTCAGGATGAAGCGTCTTCTGTTGTGTACGGTATGCCAAAGGCTGCCCACGGCATCGGAGCTGTAGAGAGACAGGCTTCACTGTCGGATATCCCTGAAATGATAATGAATTTGTTATCCAATCTTTAGAAAGTGGCAGGGTCACCGATAAAGATAAAACTACGGTACTATACCAGAAGGGAATCATTATGAAAAATTTAACTATCAGCAAGAAACTCATTTTGGGATTTGGCATCATCCTCGTCATGCTTCTGATCACTGTAGCTATGTCCATTTACAGCATCAGCGGCATAAACGGGCAGATCGAATCCTATGCGGATTACACACTTCCCAACAGCATCAGTGTTTGGATAATACGAAGAGATACGGTGTCAATCCAGCGCAACATGGCTATCGGCATGGGTGAAACCGATACTGGCAAAAGGACAGCATATTTTGATCTGGCACAGTCGGACAGCGTCGACTTATTAGATACGCTGGAAAAGTATGCAAACAATCAAAGGGATACCAGCAGAGATGCGAAGATTCAGGAACTTCGGGATTTGTATGCCTCTGCAGGCAGCGTAAGGAGAGAGATCGTAGAGCTGGTCAAAGATCTCAATGAAGAAAACTATCTGTTGGCCAATAAGCTTTTTGAAAGTTCTTATATCCCCACCATGGACAAAGCCGCCGATATCCTGGTGGCCTTCACTAAGACAGCCGATGAACGGGCCGAA
>CAYYHH010000131.1:0-5737 GCA_964471645.1 uncultured Oscillospiraceae bacterium | reverse complement strand
GAAAAATAGTGGTCAATGGTGAAAAATAAGCCGCAGGGAAAATACTGCGGCTTTTGTATACAGTCATATCGCAATATAAAATTAAATTTCCGACAGCGCTTCCTCATCGGCTACAACTATCAAATGTGGGTGAAGTTGAAGAATAGACCCCGGCACTTCAGGTGTAATCGGCCCGTACAAGACTTCCTTTAATATAGAGGCCTTGGCAATGCCGTTTACGCAAAGCAGAACAGTTTTTGCTTTCATGATAGCTCCGATGCCCATGGTAAGAGCATGTCTGGGAACATCGTCTTCATGCTCAAAGAACCTTGAATTTGCTTTAATTGTGCTTTCATCAAGCAATATGCAATGGCTGTTATTAAAAAATATTTCACCCGGTTCGTTGAAACCTATATGCCCATCGAGGCCCAGACCTAATAGCTGAAGATCGATTCCCCCGAGGGATTCGATTAAAGCATCATAAGCAGCGCATTCCATATCGGTGTCATCTGCCATACCGCTGGGCAGGTGGGTGTTTTGGGGTAATATATTAATGCGGCTGAACAGGTTCTTGTCCATGTAGTATCTGTAGCTTTGGGGATTGGAAGGGTGAAGTCCCAAATATTCATCCAGATTAACAGTTCTGGCTTTGGAAAAGTCAAGATCCCCAAGACAATAACGGGAGGCGAGTTCCTCGTAAAGACCAACCATTGTAGAACCTGTTGCCAACCCTAATACGCTGTCCTCTTTTAGTATCACCTGGGCGGCTACGATATTGGCAGCCTTTCTGCCCATGTCCTGATAATCTTTTGTCCTTATTATTTTCATGTTGTCACCCCTCATAATTGACTTTAATAGAATTGGTTGCAATAGTACACTATGATTTTGTGCCAAAAGCTTGGCTATTAAATCTTTGAAAATGATAATACTGTATTTGGCATGTTTAGTTTCACAGTTATTTATATATAGCAGGATCCTTGATATTGTAAACCCATTGACATCTAAATTATGTTAAAAAGCAATATCGGATTAAACATTGCCCGGCTCTGCTCGCGTAAGATTATTCCGGTTGGTGCTATATCAAATCAGGCTATACATGTTGCGATACAGTCCCTTTGATTGCATCTCCTGAATGGCGGAAGCCACCGCAGCTAAATCTTCCTTATAGGTCACCCCGTACCATTTATCATCTGTGCGGAGAACCCTGACCTCGGCCAAATTCTCACCCAATAGTTTATTTACCACTTTCGGCAACTGATATTCACCTTTTATCGGATCATTAGCCAAAGCGTAGTCCAGGAAGGCCGCGAATTCTGTATCCAACACATCCATCATGGCCTTTGAAAAACCCCACAGGTTCATTGAAACTATTGTCCCCGGCTCAATGATATTCCATGTGTCGCCATTATCCTCGGTATACTCAATTATATCCCCATGTTTTTCTATGCGCAATCTCTCATCTATTCCGGAAAGGTATCCGTTGTTCGTCCGGCAAACACCCCTGGCCACGTGACCGTGTTTGGTAAGGGTGTTTTCTACCAGGTAACCCACCATAGAAAACCTGAAGATATCATTATCCCTTTGGGATCGCAGGTGGTTGCACATAACATGAAAAGCGTCTTTTCCATAGTAATCATCCGCATTGATCACCGCGAAAGGTCCGCTCAAAACATCTTTTGCGCAGAGTACCGCATGGGCAGTACCCCATGGCTTGATTCTTTCGGGGGGGACGGTATAACCGGGCGGCAGCATATCCAGTCTCTGATATACATATTCTACATCTACTTGCTTTTCAATGCCGTTGCCTATCAGTCTTCTGAAATCGCTGTCTATTTCTTCTTTAATAATAAATACGACTTTTTTAAAACCTGCCTCTATAGCATCATAGAGTGAAAATTTAAGGATAGGTTCGCCGTTTATACCTATAGGAGCCAGCTGTTTTAATCCGCCAAAGCGGCTGCCGATACCTGCGGCCATAATAACAAGCGATGGTTGTTGATTCATAATATCTCTCCATAATTATAATCAAGATAGTTCTTAATTTACTGTTTTATGCCAATGATGGTTCAAGTTCAATCTTGAGACTATATGGTGTTTGAACCAATGTCCCTTAACACAGAAAAAGGCTAAAATCCACAGATCTGTGCAAAATCTCAATTAAATTGGAGATTTTATTAAGAAACAGACATTTTATGTGCAAATTTTCGGATAGTGTAGTGGAAATTATAAGACAATCGAAAAAATCCACTACATTAACTGACTTTTTGCTCAGATTTGAATAGTTTATGGCAAAAAGCCATGCATTACCTGAAATTCTGCACATTTTCAAAATCCAACTACAATATTCACATATACGTAACCCTTCGTTACAATCTGGTTCACCAATAACCAAATATACATGTAGGGGGGTGAAATTGATGTGTAACAGCAACACGGTAATAATTATATAGATAATGGCCCAAAAGCGCAAGGTGGACATGGGAATTATGGCGTGATATAATTCTTGCAACTATTTTTACTTGTCCATGTGTATTTTCCGGAGGGATTATGAAAATACTTAGAAACATTCCGTTTGTTATATGGTTTTACAGGTTTTTAACTGTTATAAAGCCAATTAAACTAAATATAAAAAAATATAGGGATGCCGGCGATATCGAGAAAGAAAAAGAAGAGATATTAAAGGCTGAAAACGCATGGGGTGAGGCTTTAGTAAAAAGGGCTGGCATTATTCTCAATCTTGTAGTGGCGGAGCCTCTTCCCGACGGCCCTGTGGTATTTGTATCCAACCATCAGAGCTATTGGGATATACCGATTTTTTTTGCGGCTATAAGGGATAAACAATTTGGTTTTGTAGCCAAGGAAAGCCTTGGGAAGATCCCCGGGTTCGGATCATGGATTTCTGATATTCGAAGCGTTTTCATTAAGAGGGATGATGCAAGGGCTTCGCTTCGAGCCATTGAAGAGGGTGTAGAACTCTTAAAGCAAGGCTATTCTTTAGTCATATTTCCCGAAGGCACACGAGGCAAGGGTGCAGAGATGAGGGAATTTAAAAAGGGCAGCCTCAGGTTGGCGACGAAAGCGGGAGTGCCCGTGATTCCGGTTACGATATACGGCACCTACCGGGCATATGAAGAAAAAGGGTACGTGCGGTCCGCAGAGGTTGAAGTAGTAATTCATCCGGCAATTTATACCAAAGGAATGGATAGACGCGAAGGAAATGAGCTGGCTCAGCGGGTAGAAGGGATTATAAGGAGGGAACTTGTCAAAAAATAGTTATCATCTTGCTTGACGATAAAATGATTTGCTGATAGGATAAAAACTGCAAACTAAATAAAGTGAATTATGTTCTACAAGGGGTTATGTCCAAATAATATTTGAGCAAAAATCCAAGTAGCTAAGAGGGAAGCAGGTGAAAGTCCTGCGCGGTCCCGCCGCTGTAAGTATATAATTCTGTCCAAGTGTTTTAACAGTCACTGAAGATTATTTGGGAAGACGGACAGAACAGGCAAATAGGTTTTGATTGGATTTGCCACTATACGAGCCAGAAGACCTGCATAATTACCATGATTACCATGCCAGCGGGGGATTGGTGGGGGGCATCAGAAAAATTATTAACAGTAAATACGGGACTGTGGGCAACCACGGTCTTTGCTTTTTGTTTAAGATGCATAATTGGGAGGGATATTATGAAACCTAAGAGAATCAGTAGTTATGTACTATGTATTTTTATAGCATTGACCATGATCCTTGGCTCATTGACAGTATCATTTGGCGGGGCGACAGATGTAAATTACAGCCAAAATGATATAGAAAAATACATCGAAAAAACCGGGGAGTATCTGATCAGGGCGATCGGTGATCCCGGCTATTCGATGGTTGGGGGCGATTGGTCAATAATTGGGTTATCACGTTCCCAAATGAAGCTTCCCGAGGGTTACACGGAAAGCTATTATAAAAATGTACAAACTACATTAACGGAAGAAAAAGGAGAACTTACAAGAAATAAATATTCCGAGTACTCCAGGCTGATCCTTACCCTTACGGCAATAGGGAAAAACCCGGCCAATGTCGCCGGCTATAATCTGATTGGAAAGCTGTCGGATCTGACTTTAGTGGAAAAGCAAGGCATCAATGGTCCAATCTATGCATTGATGGCTCTTGACAGTTTTGGCTATTCTATTCCCAAGTCGGAGGCTGCACAGGTTCAATCAACTGAAGATTTGCTTATAGGCTACATCCTGGAAAGAGAACTGGCGGGTGGAGGTTTTTGCTTAAGCGGAACTGTGGCTGACCCTGACGTAACAGCAGCAGTGCTGCAGGCATTCAGCAACCATATAAATAGAGAAGATGTTAAGGCGGCGGTAGACCGCAGCCTCAAATTTTTATCATCTGTACAGACGGATTCAGGAGGTTTCACCGGTTGGACAACTCAGGGAACGGAGAATACAGAAAGCATTGTTCAGGTAATATTGGCGCTTACATCTTTGGGAATAGACCCTACTTCCGATGAACGTTTTATAAAAGCCGACGCTAAAGGGAAGGCGTCTGATCCGATGGAAGCATTGATGTCTTTCCGGCTGGGAGATGGCAGCTATCGGCATATTCCCGAAGGAGATTCGGATCTGATGGCAACTGAACAGGCTATGCTTGCATTGGTAGCCTACCAAAGACTTCAGGCAAACGAGTCACCGATTTTCCATATGAAAGATAGTTCGGAAAGTGATATTTCTGAGGGGAGCAGCTATGAATACAAGGTGTTGCTCAACGGAAAATATCTGACCTTCGATCAACCTCCCATTAATAGAAACAGCAGAATATTGGTTCCCATGAGGGGTATCTTTGAAGCTTTGGGCGCTGATGTGCAATGGGACAACGATCTCAGGAAAGTTACCGGGATATTGGGAGATCGTAAAGTACAGCTGGTCATAGGGGAGAAAACAGCCTATATCAACGACAATCCTATCAGCTTAGATGTACCCGCCATTATAGTGAACAGTCGTACCATGGTTCCGGTCAGATTTATCTCGGAAAGCCTCAATGCAAATGTTGATTGGGATGCTAAAACGAACACTGCCATAATTGTGACGAAGTAAGGAAATCAGTAATCATGACGAATTTGGGTTTAAAGTTGACTAAAGAACAAGCGAAGGGTACCGACCTCAACCCCGCTGTAATGAGTGGTATGGCCGGACGAACAGGGTTTAAGAAAACCGTAGCATTGATTTTGCTAATTATGATAGTAGGGATGATGGCGATTGGTTGCTCATCTTCTACGGGGGAAAGTCTTACAGATCAACACGCTATTTCAGGGGGTAATGAGGATGGGGATAATTTAGAAACGGTGGGAATTTCCGATAATGGGGATTACAGTGATTTACCACCATTAAATGATTCCGAATCCACGGATTCTGCATCTGGGCAGGCGGACAAACATGATGTCGATGGCAATAAGGATCAAAACAATAATCAAGTCGGCCAAAGCAACCAAAAATCGGCATCCGCACCTGAACAAAATGCCGGCAAGGCAGAAAATGCATTAAAATGTACCTTTTCCATCAATTGTAGCACAATTTTTGATAACTTGGACAAAATAGATTCCGCTATAGTTGAGACTCTGCCCCGGGACGGTTGGATATACAAGGTCAAAGAGGTGGAGTTTACGGAAGGGGAAAGCGTCTTCGACATACTGCTTCGGATAACGAGACAGGAAAAGATACACATGGAGTCCAATTCCAACCCGGCGCTTAAGAGCAAGTAC
>CAYYHH010000130.1:0-5751 GCA_964471645.1 uncultured Oscillospiraceae bacterium | reverse complement strand
GATAAATCTTCAAATAAATAATTTGCTATATGATGGAAAATATCGATTCCTCCGTGGTCGACAACCTCAAATGGACCAAGGCAGGCATAACGTACGCCCAGTGCGTATTTCATTACTTTATCGACGTCTTCGGGGGAGGCGATCCCCTTTTCAACTATGTTCAGGCATTCCCTCAACACGGCTAGTTGTATTCTGTTTAGCACAAAGCCCGGCGCATCCTTTACAATTACGGGCTTCTTGTTGATAAGCTCGCATATTTCATATATTTTCTCTACAGTTTTATCCTCTGTCTTTTCCCCCTTGATCACCTCAATCAGAGGAATTATATGGGGTGGATTGATCCAGTGCATCCCAGCGAATCTCTCCGGTTTTTTTATGGCCTCTGCAATCTTTGTTATGCTTAATCCGGATGTATTGCTGGCCAGTATTGCGGTTTCATTGACGATTCGGGAGGCTTCGCTCCAAAAGGCCAGTTTTGCATCCATGTTTTCAATGATTGCTTCTATTAAAAAGTCAACGCTTTTCAGCCTTTGAATATCTGTTGTGTACTGTATTCTCTTTAGCAAGGCTTCCGATTCTTCCTGAGTAATGATATTTTCCCCCACCTCTGTGAGTTGATTTATCCTTATTGAATTCATTGCCTTGTCAATCGCCTCATTTGAAACATCGCAGAGAACAACATCGTAACCGAACTTTGCAAATGTTTCTGCCATGGATGCCCCCATAGTACCGGCGCCGGCTATAGCTATCACTTTTACATCTTTACACATTCTTTGCAATTATCCCCTTTCCCATTATGCCGGGAATCCGCTCAATCGTTACATAGAAACCCGCATGCAAATGCCCTTTCTCATTATGCCGGGAATCCGCGATAAACAAAAAGGATCGTTTTCAACTGATTCCTGCAAGCGTCAACGGGTACAGTATAACTTATGTCCTGATTTGCTTCCATGGTTTTCAGATATCTTTCATGAGATTCTTTGCTTCCATGGTTTTATGAAATATCTCTCATGAGATTATTTGCTTCCATGGTTTTGTCAAATATATTTCATGAGATTATTTACTTCCATGGTTTTTAAATACCTTTCATGACATTATTTGCTTCAATGGTTTTAAAATATCCCTTATGGGATAGGGGGATGGCTTGCGTCAACAGTTTTATGATCATGTCCTACGCGTAAAACCACCTTCACGTAAAAAGTTTGCACTTTCTGAACTCGAAAACGACTGTAATCTTTGCAAATAAAGGGTTTTCGAGTTGTTCAGCAAGCCCTGATTATCTAAAAATATAAAATCTCCTTTTTGTGTATAAGATTATCCAATATATGGAGCAATTTAGACCCTCGGAGAGGCAATCTTATCTAAATTGAGCTTTTTAATGATTCGTGTATAAGAAATCAAGCTTTTCTTATACACGAATTAATTCTTTTTGATTTTTAGATAAGATTCAGCGTTTTATAGAAATTCGATCTTCATTTCGGAGCTAATCTTATACACAGATTAAAATTTCTTGAATTTTAGATAGCATTAATTTCCCTCTAATTTTGCTTCATGTGTATGCCCTGATTTCTGATTGAGTATGAACGGGTAACTCCTTGATACGTATAATAATCCGCCATTGCGGCGGGTTATTAGCATACTTTCTAGTTTCGCAAATCCTGTTATACTATGGCACCGGCTGCGGAACCGTCCCGTATCGCCATCACTATTGTAGCAGGAACCTGTGCATCTCCAATGAGCCAGACCTTTTTATCTGTAACACCGTATACTTCCCTGAACAGATTGTGGTTGTGCCTGTATAATGGTGTGAATTTGATAAAAGAACGTTTGTGTGCAAGTTGTGTATGCTAGAGTTAGAAGCAACAGTAATCAATCACCACCTTCCCGCTTTTATATATAAAATAAAATATTGTTGTCACAATTCTGTCATATAGCTGTGGTAAAATGGAAAAAAGATTGAGTTTTTGCGTTTGGTACCCAGGTACCACAGGCAACAGTCGCATTTGGGACGCCGGTACCGAGCACAACCGAAATCAACAGTCGCGTTTGTACCTGTCACCTAACACGACCGCGGCAGCAATCACAACCGCATCAAACAAAACACAGTTCTAAACGCAACACAGTTCTAAACGCAACACAATTCCAAACACACGGTAAAAAAGGGGTGGAGGCAGATGAGAAACATAAACAAATGGATAAAACTAAGTGTGATACTATTTTTTATAGCCTTGCTTTTATTCCTTCCTAATTTTTTCAAACCGACGGTTTTTGCCGATGACTCGCTAAAGCTGGTTATTGATAGAAAAGATGTTACGTCAACTGCCATGCCTATTATTCAAAACTCAAGGACGTTAGTGCCTTTAAGGGTTATTGCCGAACAGCTGGGATCAGAAGTTTCTTGGAACGAAAAGGACAGAACGGTCCTGATAGTCAAGGGCGGCAACACCATAAAGCTTAAAATAGACAGTAAATTAATACAGACTAACAACGGCAGCGCAAAACAATATTTTCTAAGCGATGTTGCCCCGGTCATCATAGGTGACCGCACATACGTACCGCTGAGATTGATTGGAAATACGCTTGGTATTGGAGTTGATTGGTCAGAGACAAAAAGGCTTGTTTCGGTAGATTCCGGAAAACCGTCTTCATTTGTGCCTTTCTTTGATGCGAAAATACTAAACATTTCCCAAGGGCAAGCGATCACAGAAAAAACCGCCCTGCAAATATCTGCTTCTGAGCAGGACCTAAAAAACGCAAAAGAGATAAAGTATATGTTGCTGGATCCGGACACATACAAAGGCGATGTTATAGCAAGGGGCAACTCGCTCGACGGGCGTTACTCCTGGATTCCAAACCTTAACCAAAGAGGGGAAAAGGTTTTGATTGCTGCATTATATGACGGAAACGGAAAGTTCATGACGGGGGACGCTGTGCACGTAAAGGTAAACATCGAGCCAAAAGTATCCGTGAAAGGCGTTGTACAGGAGCAGACCATAAGTGGTGATGTCTCCCTTGGTGCGGATTTGAACTTCGTTGCCTCATATATAAAATATGAAATACTGAATTTCGATAAAGGGACAAGTGTTTTAACAGCAGAATCTGATCCCTACGGCGTTTACAAGTGGTCACCTCAGTTTGAGAATAACGGGAATATAGGATTTAAAGTAATCGCTTATGATGAAAATGATAATTCCTATACAAGCGACACAATCACTGCCAAAGTGCAGGTGGCAAAACAGCTGTCCCTTACAGGCGTAACTAAAGGTCAGACCATCGACAAAGCCGTAAGTCTGCTTGCTTCAAGAAACTTTGGAGTATCAGAGACAGAATATGTTTTAAAGGACAAGGCCACCGGTAAAGAAACAACAATAGCAAAAATACCTTGGGGCAGCTACAAATGGTTCCCGGGACCGGAGCTGTCAGGTGATAAGGATGTATTTGTAAGGGTAAAGGATGGGGCCGGTAACATGCATGAAAGCTCGCCCATTAATGTTAATTTACCCGGGAAGGCCAAGGTTTTGCTGGAAGGAATCGGGCCAAAACAAGTTTTAACGGCTCCTGTTAAATTGAAAGCCACAAGCAACGTCAAGTTAGACAGTGTTAATTATGCGGTGACAAGCCAGAGCACAGGAATTAAAAAAGTCATTGCATCGGGACAAAACCCATCCATTGAATATACATACACCCCCGGCGACAGCGGCGACTATCAAATACAGGCGGAAGGGTTCTACAACGGCACCAAGGTTTTAAGCGAGCAAATTCCATTTAAGGTATTCTTGGGTAAAACCTATGGCGCAAAACCTATTGTTGAAAAAAACCAATTCCTGGGGTTGGCATCAGGGCTTGCAAGAAAATCGTGGGAAAGCACAGGGATGTCGGCCGCTTTGCAAACCGCTCAGGCAATATTGGAAACGGGCTGGGGACAAAGTGTTCCTGTTGACAAATATTCCGGGAAGTTTTCTAATAACCTTTTCGGCATAAAGGGGAAGAGCACCGCAGGCTCTGTAATATCAAACACCTGGGAAGAATACAACGGAATCAGTTTCAGGATAGATGCCGAGTTCAGGGCTTACAACAATATAAATGAAAGCTGGAATGACCATAAGAAATTGTTGCTGGAAAAAGAAAGATACGGAATATTCAGGGATGTTATGCACGACAGTACCCTCGGCGCCTGGGCAATCAGGAGGGCCGGTTATGCTACGGATTCCCAATATCCAATAAAGCTGATGAACTTAATAAAGCAGTATAACTTGCAAGAACTGGATAAGATCAGCATCTAACAATTATGCAACAAGTCCAATGTTGACGGAACCGGATTTGGATCGAAGGTCAACAACTCATGCCCGGATGTCCGTTGAGAAACAGAGCAGGCGTTCAGAAATAGTCATTGCGGAATAGGCGTTGCGGAATAGGCGTTGAAGATGAGGCATTGAGGATGAGAGGAATAGAGCGGGGTCGAGCCGTCTATTCCTTTGTGTTTCTATTCCCTTCAAGCTTTTCATTTTTTAATGCTCTGATTTTTCTCGGGACTATCCTTTTTTTCAATGCTTTGATTCTCTTTGGACCTATCTTTTTTTCAACGCTCTAGTTTTTCCATTTTTTCAATGCTTTGATTTCCTTCAGGCTTTTCATTTTTTTCAATGCCCTGATTTCCCTCAGGTTTTTCTGTTTTTTTAGGAACCATCTTTCTATACAATGTGCGAATTCCCATTCCGGCTAACAGCAGGATATATATGAAAATTCACGGCGGGCAGCAAAAAAGCCGATTATCTTTTTGCTCATTCATTAATTCACTTCCCTTCAACCCTTCAACCCTTCAGCCAGTAACGTATTTCAACATGCCAAAGCAGAAACTATTGTTATACTTTAATACATTGTCCGGCAACAAAATCATTTATATAACAGGCAAAATAATGGCTAAAACTATTATACTATTTTAATACCCTTTTATTTACAATTCATTCAGGTTTATGGTAGATCCCGAAATGCACGCTAATATTATGGTCTGTTTGCCAATCCTATGAACTGCCGCAACTTCCGTATTAAATTGTTAAAAATTAATATACTGTAATACAGAATATTGTACGAGGTGCGAAATGGAATATACAAATCCAATTATGTCAGAATGCATCACTTTCACGCAGGCTAATATAATCTATAACTCGAGGATCCTATGGAGAGAATTTACGTTTTGGTCAAGGGCGTTTTTTGACAGCATTTATAACGGTATAGGAAGCGCGCAAGACGTATTTACCCAGCTGTTTAATACACCAAATGAATATGCGTATTCTTTAAGGTTTATTTTTAGCAGGCATACGGTAGAAGAATACATTTCTTACTTTAATATGTACGTGATAAATTTGCGGGAGCTGGTTAGAGCCTCTGAAATTGGAGATTTAGATGCCATAAATGAAAAGGTCACCAACCTATATGACATCGTTGGTAATCAGGCTACATTTTTTGCGGAGATTTTTCCTACTCTTGATGAGGATGTCCTCAAAGAAATGCTTACAGCCTTTCTTACTTTGCAGATCGAAGAAATCAATTCATATATAACTAAGGACTTCAGCAGTCAGCTGAGAATATTTGACGAAATCCTAACCCTGACTGATAAAATTGCAGATTACCTCTCCTACGGAATAATTAATTTAATTACCGCCGCACCAAGGCCCTAGAGACCGATCGGCAATGAGGAAGACAATATCTGCATTACCTTTGATGAATTTAACATTATCATGAACAGCGCCT
>CAYYHH010000129.1:0-5842 GCA_964471645.1 uncultured Oscillospiraceae bacterium | reverse complement strand
TGTAATTTTGATGGCGTATTTCGGGGGTTTCACAGTAGCAAAAATTAACCCCGATCGAATCCAGGAAGATCCGGAAGAAAAGCAATAGATTGTAAGTGAAAAGAAAATAAACTATACTTGAATCAGAGCAAAAACTCTGATTCAAGTATTTGGAGGCAACGATGAAAAAGAAAGTTATCGCCGTTTCCATCCTGATCATTTGTATTCTATTGCTATACGTAGCACAATATGTATGGTTGATATATGGAATAAGCTTATCAGATTATATCAGATATTCCATCGGATTTACAAAGGACGAGATAGATCTATTAAACAGATACCAACCGCTGATTTATGGTGGGAATATAAACGAGCCCCCTCTTGGAGTGTATTACGAAGAAAACGGTCAGTATATTGGACTTGTAGTGGATCGTATTAATGCACTGTCCATCGAATTGGAGGTACCCATTATTTCCAAGCCTATGGTTTGGAATGAAGCACTTAATGCCCTTGCCAGAGGTGAGACCAATTTATGTGATATGGTTGCTTCCGAAGAAAGAGCCGCATATTTTGCTTTTTCGGACCCGATATATTTGTTAAAAGGAATAGTAATCGTACCAAATTCAAACAACGAAATAAAAGCGCTGAAGGATCTGAGCAATATGAGGGTAGCCGTCCAGGAAGGAGATTATGCAGTTGATCTGGTTTCACAGATAGATCGGGTGCAAATAAAGCAGACGGCAAATCTGGCGGATGCCCTGGAACTGCTTCACAATAATCAGGTGGATGCAGTTGCCGGTGACGAGCCCGTCGCCCGATATCTGTTGAACGAGCTGTCATACCTTGATAACTACCGTATACTTGACGAGTATTTATACGAAACCAGCTGCGTTTTCGCTGTACCCAAGTCACAGGCGGAGCTTTTGGGTGTTATAAACAAGGCTATCTTTGGAATGAAACATAACGGGACTATGGATAAAATTGAGGCAAAATGGTCGAGATATCACAGTTCTCTGCTAAAGGATGCGATTGCAAGGGACAAGATGATTCTTAATATTCGTACCGCCGCTGCTTTGCTGCTCATTACCTACCTTTTAATTTATCTATGGAATAGAAGCCTGAAATCTTTAGCACAAGATAAATCCAAAGAACTTGATATTATAAAAAACGAATTACAGGTAACTTTTGATGGCATGGATGATTATTTGGCAGTCATAGGCGAGGATTTAAATATCAAGAATATTAACGAACCTTTTCTTAAATTTATTAATACGGAACGCAAGTTTATTGCCGGGCGGCCTTTCACTTCAATCGAGCTTCTGCGTGTGTTTGAAAAAAAACACGGGGGGATTTTGAGCGATTTATTAAAGGATACAGAGAAAAGAACAAGTTTTAATCAGCAACAGAAGTTTGAGTTTAGCAATCACGATCGGTTTTATCGGGTAACGGTGTGCCCGCTGGGAAGGGATAATCCGGAAAATTGTGATATACTGATCACGATAACGGATTGCACCCTCTTAAGAATAGAGGAGCATAAGCTTTCTTACCTTCAGAAAATGGAAAGCATAGGCCAATTAGCGGCAGGGGTCGCCCATGAGCTGAGAACCCCTCTTGGCACTATCAGGAACTCCGCATATCTCCTTCAAGGGGAGTATGATGAAAAGGATGAGGTACAATCTGTTGCTTTAAATTCAATCAACAGCTCCGTGAATCGTGCCAGCAATATCATTGAGAACCTGCTGAAATTTTCCAGGCTGACCAACGAGGAAAAAAGCATGGTGGATGTAAATGCTTCGATCCTGGAATCTATACTGCCGCATCGAAGCCGCATTGACAGGCAGGGGATTGATCTTGAAATTTTAAATGAGCCCGGAATAGAACTCAATATTGATTCCGAATCTCTAAATCATGTCCTTTCAAACCTCATACAGAATGCGGTGGATGCTATGCCTGAAGGTGGAAAACTGACAATAGGATGCCGACGAGAGAAGAAAAGCGAAAAGATGATTATAATCAGTATCACAGATAGTGGATCCGGCATCGAGGAAAACTCCCTGAACAGACTGTTTGAACCGTTTTATACAACCAAACCCATAGGTAAAGGTACCGGACTGGGATTGTTTATTGCGTATTCGGAAATAAAAAAAGCAAGCGGAGAAATTCGGGTAGAAAGCGAAATCGGTAAAGGCACTACATTTACGATTTCAGTTCCTGAAAGGAGCGGTGAACAACCATGGGAGTCAGCCTGAAACTGTTACTGGTAGACGATGAGAAAGAATATCGGACCCTGCTGCAGATAATACTTGAAAAACAAGGCTATCCGACTGATGTTGCCGAAAATGGAAAAACAGCCATTGATAAAATTAATTCCGGCTACTACGACGTGGTATTAACAGATATGCGAATGGAAGGTGTTGATGGACTAAAGATACTTTCTCATATTAATTCATTAAACATCGATACGAAGTGTATTATAATTACTGCCTACGCAAGCGTGGAGAACGCAGTGGAGGCCATGAAAAAGGGGGCCTATTCCTATTTTATTAAGAGCAATGACCCTCAGGAATTGATTTTCAATTTGCGCCACATTGAAAGGTTGAAGTCTTTAAAAGAAGAAAATGAGCTGCTGAAGGATGAGATAGGAAGTACCTATTCGATGCTTCGGACGCATAGTCCCGGATTTCAAAAAATCATCGAGTATGCAGAGAAAGCCGCCCGAACCGATACAAATGTTTTACTTCTTGGAGAATCCGGCGTAGGGAAGGAAGTTCTGGCCAGGTATATACACAATTGCAGTGACAGAAAAAACGCTATATTTATGCCGGTCAATAGCCACTCATTATCAGACTCCTTACTTGAAGCCGAACTTTACGGTCATGAAAAAGGTGCATTTACAGGCGCCGTTTCCCAGAGAAAGGGCAGGTTTGAGGCGGCGGAGGGTGGAGTGCTGTTCCTTGATGAAATCGGGGACATTCCTATTACTACCCAAGCTAAGATCCTGAGGAATATTGAAAGCAAAGAAATAGAAAGGATTGGCAGCAACAGACCAATCAAGGTGGATTTCCGGTTGATTTGTGCCACAAAGATCTTAATGCGGAAATTCTACAAGGACGATTCAGAGGTGATTTATACTATCGAATCAGCACTATTATCATAGAGGTTCCACCTTTGCGGATGAGGAAGGAGGACCTTCCCATGCTCGTGGATTACTTTTTGAAAAAGGCGGGCAAAGAGTTGAAAAAGAAGGTTACTTCTGTAAATGACGAATTGATGAGCATGCTTTGTCGATACGATTATCCCGGTAATGTGCGTGAACTAAAGAATATCATCGAAAGGATGGTCGTTATTTCTGAAAAGGAAGTAATAGCTATGGAAGATATTCGTCAATATGATGTTTTCAAAATGGCAGCCGCCAATACCTCTTACGGCTCATTGAAAAATGTGCGGAGTCACGCTGAACGCAGCCACATAATGTATACATTGGCAGGTTGCGGCTATGACATTGAAAAAGCAGCTGAAAGGCTTCAGATCACATCCCGGCAGCTATACAATAAAATCAACGAATATAATATCCCACGCCGCTGAATAAGGTGGCAAAAACTATTCCACCCCAGGTGCAAAAATATTTGCATTTACTTATTATATATGATAGGCTCGTTCATAAAGGAGGGCGGATCCAGTGATTAAAAGCAAGGATTATAAGAGGATCACCGAAAAAATATTCTCCCTGATGGATGAAGGCCTTCATGTGGTAAATGCCGAAGGAAGATCTATAATTTATAACACCGCCATGGCAAGGATGGAAAAAATGAATCCTGACGAGGTTCTGAGAAGGCCCTTCAGGGAGGTTTTCAGCCACATTGATGAAGGTCAAAGCACTATGTTACAGGCCCTGAAGCATGGAAAGACGACGACTAACATCCAACAAACCTATCAAAATATAGACGGGAAACAGATCACAACTATAAACAGCACCTATCCCCTGATATTGGATGGAAAAACAGTAGGCGCCGCGGAGATTGCAAAAAACATAACCGACGTTCAGATGCTTTCCAGAACTATACTCGAATTTCAAAAGGAAGCTTCCGAGCCGGAGGGCATAAAGGGGAGGAAGATCAAGGCTTACAACTTCGATATGATTATCGGAAATAATATAGGATTCGCGGAGGTGGTCAACAGGGCGAAAAAAGCGGCAGGAAGCGATGCTGCGGTGCTGATTTCAGGGGATACAGGCACCGGAAAGGAGCTCTTTGCCCAAAGCATACACTATCACAGCGATAGGCGGAACAAACCCTTGCTGGCGCAAAATTGTGCAGCACTGCCGGAGAATCTTCTGGAAGGCATCCTGTTCGGTACTGCAAAAGGAGGCTTCACGGGGGCCATGGACAGGGCAGGGCTATTTGAACAAGCAGATGGGGGCAGCCTGATATTGGACGAGATCAATGCCATGCCATATGAGCTTCAAGGTAAGTTGCTAAGGGTGCTTCAGGAGGACTATCTGAGAAGGGTCGGGGGGACAAAAGATATTCCGCTCAATGTTCGCATCATCGCCACGATAAATGAACCTGCCGAAAAGCTTATAGCAAAAGGTATGCTGCGAAAGGACCTCTACTATCGACTGTCTATAATAAACATCAACGTGCCTCCGCTGAAAGAGAGAAAAGACGATATACTTTTACTGGCAGAAAAATTTGTAGAAAAGCATAGTAATCGATTTGGAAAGGAAGTATGGATGCTTTCCGAGTCGGCGAAAGAGGTCTTACTTGAACATGATTATCCGGGAAACGTAAGGGAGCTTGAAAATATTATAATGGCAGGGATCTCGATGGCAGATGACGAACATGTTCTGACTGCAGAGCATCTTTCGATAAAAAGAAGCGATGACAGCAATATGGGGGAATACCATGAAGTATTGAAATCAAGCCTTCCCGAATATCTTGAAAACATAGAAAAACGCTTTATAAAACGGGCGTTGCAGTCCAACGGCGGTAATATCAGTCGTGCGGCTAAAGAACTTGGCATCTCACGACAGACATTGCAGCATAAGCTCAAAAGGAATCTAAATATTTAAAATAGAAAGAAATTGTTAATTGGGCGCAAATAGATTTGCACATAACGCAAAGATATTTGCGTTTTTTATTCCGTAATCGTTACCTCGTAGTTGGATAATAATACGTTATGTGTACTTATCATAGTCTGATTTGTATAAATATACCAAGATTGCGCATATTATCATGGATTCCGATCAAATTCAGTCCGGTAAAAGAGTGGCATAAAAATTGCTCATACTATTGTAAACAAGTATAACTAAATATCTATAACTAAATATCACAAATTTTGCGCATGCAATGGAGGGAAAAAGATATGGAAAATGTAAAAGTTATTATTTGGGGGCTCGGTGCCATGGGATCAGGAATGGCGGACATGCTGCTTCAGAAAAAAGGAGTTGAAATTGTCGGTGTAGCGGGAAGGGCAGGCAAAGTCGGTAAAAGCATGTACGACTATCTTAAGACACCTAGAGGTGACAGGAAGGACATCATAATAGGAAGCCCTGAAGATGTCATTAAAGAAAAATGTGCCGATGTGGTTTTGCTGTGCACGGACTCCTTTACAAGGAATGCTTTTGAACGGATAAAATTCATACTTGCAAGAAAGATCAACTGTATCACCAGTGCAGAAGAAATGGCCTATCCGGAAGCACAGGAACCGGAGCTGGCGAAACAAATGGACGAGATCGCAAAAGCTAACGGGGTATCGGTACTGGGCACGGGAATCAACCCGGGACTCATTATGGATCTGTTGGTAGTCATTATGACAGGTTGCTGTGAATCTGTTGATCACATCACTGCAAGAAGGGTAAACA
>CAYYHH010000128.1:5599-5860 GCA_964471645.1 uncultured Oscillospiraceae bacterium | reverse complement strand
CGCTAATTAGCACGCTAAACAAATGCATGCAGGCGCCAGATGCTGTCAAAGATTATTAAAAGGCTGGATTCGACGCGATACAGGAAGAGCATCGGAAAGAAGCAGAAAAAATCAGTCATTCAAAAATTTGCTTTGTTTTGGCCTTCCACTAGCACCTAGGGGTCATAGGAAAGCAGATCAAGATAGTGCTTATTACCAAAGCCGTGGGCTACATCATAGGATCTGATGGCATAGAATTCATGAAGGGGATTAAGAAGGCAA
>CAYYHH010000128.1:0-5512 GCA_964471645.1 uncultured Oscillospiraceae bacterium | reverse complement strand
GATGGGTAAAATCATCCTATATTAGGGACCCCAAGTTCGATTTAGTAAACCAACAATCCCTTAGTAATTGATTTGTATACTAGAACTAAATAGTTAAATCGATTTGAAATATTATACAAAAATGCATAGCATTATGTGAGAGTATTCAGAATCGCATATTAATCAACAATCCTGTTTGCGAATCATTTTCAGAATAGCAGGATTAGGTTTTCCGAGGTGACAGTTGTGCAAATTTCAGCTTCATGTTCGGCATGTAACAAGCTTGTTTCATATCATATATTAATCTTATCAATTAATTGTGAGAAACGGATTGTGTTGATAATATAGCCTTTTAAGGGTTATTAAATATTTTGAAAGCAATCAACGATAAATTCTAAAGTAAAGAATATGGACAGAAGGGAAGATGTATGGAAAGAAAACTGATATTGTGTATCTCCAGCAGTCCCAGAAAGGGAGCTAATACTGATATACTGCTTAATCACGCAGTAGAAGCCATTGAAGAGTATGATTTTGTAAAGACTGAAACAGTTAACCTCAGGGATTATGAAATTGCACCGTGCAATTCATGCGTTGCCTGTTGTACCGAGGCTGCAGCAAAAAACGGAGGGGAAAGAGCGTGTCTTTCATTTAGGGACGGTATGGATGAAATATACCCGAAATTAATGGAATGCAAAGGTTTGATACTTGCTTCACCTGTTTATTTCGGTTCAGTAAATGCGCAAATGAAAGCATTTATGGATAGAACAGAAGGTTTATTAAGATATGGCATGAGCAAATATAATAATGCGTTAAGCGGCAAAATCGGGGGTGGGATCGTGGTCGGAGGGAATAGAAATGGCGGCCAGGAATTTACACTTCAACAGATTCACTATTATTTCGCGATTCAGGATATGACCATAGTAGGGTCCGGTCCACAACCTATACCGGGGTGCTATCTAGGCGGATCAGGGGTAACGTACCCACAAAGGGGACGGGTCAGGGATGCGGTACTTAGCGACGAGCTAGGTTTAAAAAGCTCGGCAAATTTGGCAAGAAGAGTTGCGGAAACAGTCAAAATGTTAAATTTATGAGGAAAGCGTAATGATTTCTAAAAACCCTACCATAATCGTCGGTCATGCAGGGAGCGGGAAAACTGAGTTTACTGTTAACTATGCCATGAGGCTGAGGGGCGAGGGAAAAAAACCTGTGGTGGCTGATATGGATATTATAAACCCTTACTATAGAGCCAGGGAGCTTAAGGATGTTTTTGAAAAGGAAGGAATAAAGGTAATCTCAAGCAATTTAGCCAACGATTATCACGTCGATACTCCTGCGCTGGCAGCTTCGTTGAGGTCATGCTTCGAGCAAAAAGATCAGACCAGCATAATAGACGTTGGTGGAGACTCTGCCGGATCCAATGTTTTAGCAAGGTATTCAAGGCTTTTGAAGGACGGAGAGTATAATATGTGGCTGGCGATTAACGCCAATCGCCCCAAAACATCCACAGCAGCAGAAGCAAAGGAATACATGGATGCAATAGAATCGGCGAGCAGGCTGAAAATCAACGGTATCATAAACACAACGCATTTATTAAGAGAGACGACAAAAGAGGATATAAAAAAAGGCAATCAATTGGCAAGGGAACTGTCAATTTTAACCGGTATAGATGTAATTTATACTGTGGTAAACGAAGACATTATAGATCAAATGAAGGATGAGGATATAGAGGGAGCCTTATTCCCGATTAAACTATATTTAAGACCACAATGGCTTTAGAGAAAGGTGATTCTGATGAAATTCAACGTTACATTTAACAGCGAGGAGTGCAAAGGCTGCGAGATTTGTATTGAGTGGTGTCCGAAGAAAATTTTAACCCTAGATACATCATGCTTAAACAAAAGCGGTATTCATCCTGCAATGATTACAGATAAGGAAAAGTGCATTGGGTGCAGTAATTGTGCTCTCATGTGTCCCGATGCAATAATAACGATTGAAAAACTTGAAGACTGAAGAAAGGGAGAAGCATAATGTCAAAAGTTCTAATGAAGGGTAACGAAGCCATGGCTGAGGCTGCTATCCGCGCAGGTTGTAAGGCTTTTTTCGGTTATCCCATCACACCTCAAAATGAAATACCCGAGTATTTTTCAAGAGAACTCCCAAAGCATCAAGGGGTCTTCTTACAGGCAGAAAGCGAATTGGCGGCAATGAATATGGTCATGGGGGCCTCGGCTTCGGGAGCCCGCGTTATGACGAGCACTTCAGGGCCGGGGTATTGCCTGAAGCTTGAAGCCATAGCCGCCATGACTTTAACGAGATTACCTGCGGTAATTGTAGTTGTAATGAGAAATGGACCGGCCTTCGGAACAATGAAGGCGGCGCAAGAAGACTATCGCATGATAGGAAATGGGGGATACAAAGTTGTGACCTTAGCTCCAAGCAATGTACAGGAGGCGGCTGAAATGGTTTTTGAAGCCTTTGACATTGCCGATAAATATCGCAATCCGGTTGTAATTTTAGCCGACGGCATGATTGGACAGACAATGGGTATTGTTGATTTTGATAAAATGCCCGCCCCCAGGGAGAACCTGCCTGAGAAAACATGGGCCTTGCACGGCAAAAATTCCAGAGGAGGCAAGCCTATGTTTCACTTTATACCGGAGGGAAGGACCCATTATGGAGAAAAGCATGAAGCTGAGACAGTAGTTTATCCCGAAATCACCAAAAACGAAACCAGAGTGGAAATAAACAATGTGGAAGACGCTGACATTGTTCTTGTAGCCTACGGAACTGCTGCCCGCATGTGCAAGGTTGCCGAAGAAAAGCTGGGAGGAGAAATAAGGATAGGAGTTATAAGACCTAAGACCCTGTGGCCTTTTCCCTACGATTCCATTAAACAGATCGGTCCAAACTGTAAAGCCATAATATGCCCCGAAATTAATATTATCGGTCAAATGATCGATGACGTCAGAATCGCGGCAGCTGGCAAATGGCCGGTCTATCATGTGGGAGATTCTGCGACGGATTTTCTTACTCCGGAAAGAATAATTGAGCAGGTTTCGCAGGTATGGAAGGAAGTGAAGTAATGAGCATTATATACAAGAAGCCGGAATCCCTCAATGATACTCCATTCACATTCTGTCCGGGGTGTACCCATGGATTAATTCTCAAATTGGTAACTTCGGTAATTGATGAATTGAAAATTGGAGGAGATACCATAGCGGTAGGCTGCGTTGGCTGTGGAGGGTATATGCCTTGGTTTATGAATATTGATACCATTTATTCTCTTCATGGCAGGGCGCCGGCCAATGCTACCGGAATAAAGCGCATGAACCCCGATAAAATCGTGTTCACATATCAGGGAGACGGAGATTTGGCGTCTATCGGAGCGGCCGAAATCATACATGCAGCTAACAGGGGTGAAAAGATTACAACGATATTTGTAAATAATACCACATATGGAATGACGGGCGGACAAATGGCCCCCACCACTCTAATAGGGCAAAAAACCACAACTTCCCCCTATGGAAGAGATCCGGAGCTATGCGGTAACCCCATTCGCATGTCGGAAACCCTTGCCTCCTTTGACGGAGCCAAGTTCATTGAAAGGGTTTCTGCCGATTCACCGGCAAATGTAAGAAAAGCGAGGAAGGCTATTAGAAGAGCATTTGAATGCCAGCTTGAGGGAAGAGGATTCTCTATGGTGGAGGTGTTGTCAAGCTGCCCGACCAATTGGGGGCAAACTCCCGTTGAAGCGCTTGAACGTATTAGAAAAGAAATGATCCCCTACTTTCCGCTTGGTAACTTTAAAAATTATTAGGAGGGCATTTAAATGAAGCGAGATAAAATAATTGCCGCAGGGGCAGGAGGACAGGGGGCCTTGAGGATAGGTCAGATGATCGCCTATGCTGCTTTGGATGAAGGGTGGAAGGTAGAATGGCTTCCTTCTTATGGCGCCGAAATGCGCGGGGGCACAGCCAACTGCAGCGTCACGGTTTCGGACGATGAAATTGACTTTCCGCTGATAACCAACCCGGATTACTGCATAGTCATGAATGACTTATCATTAGCCAAATTTCAACCCCATGTTCTTCCTGACGGCCATATAATAGTTAACTGCTCGATGATTGATGAAAAAGTCAATAGGGATGATCTAAAGGCATATTATATTCCCGCAGATGCGATTGCGGAAGAAGAGGGCAATGCAAAGGGCGCAAACATGGTTATGCTGGGTGCTTTCATCGCTCTTTCCGACAAGGTTTCACTCGAAGCAGTATGCCATGTCATAGATATGTCATTTACAGGATCGAAGGCTAAATATGCAGAATCAAACAGGCGGCTCGTCAGACGTGGCTATGATCTCATCATAAGCCAAAACGAGATGTAGAATACATATATAACGGAGGAAAGAATGGACAAGATTTTTAGATTATTTGTTATTAATCCCGGTTCGACTTCTACAAGAGTGTCCTACTATGAAAATGAAAAAGAAATTCATAGTAAAAAATTGAATCATCCCAGTGAAGTAATTGCCCGGTTCAAAGAGATCAATGATCAGTTCGATATGCGCAAAAAGATGGTGGAAGAGTATATTGAAGAAATAGGATTAACAGAGCTGGATGCAATCGTATCAAGAGGAGGAGGGGGGCGTCCCATTCGATGCGGAGGGTATGAGATAACCCCCCTTATGGTGGAAGAATGCAAAAGGGCTCCTTGGCCCCACGCATCAAATCTTGGAGTAATGATTTCCATAGAACTCATGAAGAGATTTAATATACCCGGATATATCTACGATGCACCCCTTGCCGATGATTTTATTGAGTTGGCAAAGGTATCCGGCCTTCCTGAATTCCCCATCCAGCGCGGTGCCGGACACCCGTTGAACGAAAAGGCTGCAGGCTGGAAAATTGCAAAGGAAATGGGCGGAAAGTATGATGATTTTAATTTCATAATATGCCACTTGGGTGGGGGCATAACAGTGAATGCCCATGCAAAAGGAAAAATAATCGACAGCCATATCAATGCTTTTTCTCCCGAACGTGCCGGTGCTCTACCAATGATTGCTTTTACGAAAAAGTGTTTTTCCGGAGAATGGGATTACAATAGCGCATTTAAAAGGCAAATGGGAAACGGCGGCTTGGTAGCATATCTGGGAACCAGTGATATCTTAGAAGTTGAAAGAAGAATTGACGCGGGTGATAAAGAAGCGGATTTCTATTTTGACGCGATGGTATTTCAAATTGCTAAAGATATCGGTGGAATGGCAACGGTGATGTTCGGTGATGTAGATAAAATTATTCTTACCGGGGAAATAGCGCACTCAAAGCGTCTGGTTGAAAGGCTGACTGAGCGGATCAAATTTATTGCCCCTGTAGATGTAGTTCCCGGCGCCGTTGAGATGCAGGCTTTAGTCGAAGGCACGTTAAGAATGCTGAGAGGCGAGGAAGAAGTCAGGGATTACGATACGGAAGTAAATTGATAAAACCATAAGTGCATTTCGGCAGCAGTAAACCAGAAAGGGGATTAATATGAAAAA